>CAXUEM010000001.1:0-4910 GCA_964249885.1 uncultured Hymenobacter sp.
GGCTTTCGAGCTGGTAGAAGGGCAGCAGGCCCGCGTACTGCAGGCCTGGGCCACGCTGCAAGCGCCGGCTACCCGCCCGCTACACGGCCTGACCACTGCCACCGGCCCCGATCTGATGGCCCGCCCCGGCTCGGGGGCCGAGGCCCCGCCCATCCGGTTGCGGCTGCCACGCCTGCCCCTGGACGCACCGCCGCAATACGATTTGCTGCGCCAGCCCGCCCAAAACCTGCGCGTGACGATGGCGGGTCTGGAGGCCACCGCCCGCTGGCTCGATGAGCTGGACGCGGCCCCCGAAGCCATTTGGCCCCGCGAGCGCTGGCTGAGCCGGCTCCAGCAGGTTATCCGCCTGATGGATACTGATGTGCTGGACCTGAGCGGCCTGCGCCATCTCATTGGGCTGCCGGGGGCGGGTAAGACCACTCTTATCACCTTGTTATGCGCCCACCTGGCCCGCGAGGATAAGCGGGTGGCCGTCTTCTTCACGAGCATCGAAACGGCCCGCGAGTACCTGGAAAAGCTGCTGCGCTACGGGGTATCGTCGGCGCTGCTGATGGGCCGCTCTTCCGAAACCCACCAGCGCCACGCTAACCGCCTGGCCGAACTCATCGGTGCCGATAACCGGGACCGGGGCTTTGCCCGCACCCGGCCGGGGGCCGAGCTGCTGGCCCAGACCTGCCCGCTGCCCGCCTTCGCTACCGATGAGGACGCTGCCTGGCCCGCCTGGCCTAGCACTGCCGCCCCCTGCGAGCGGCTGTTTGAAGCGGGCGATATGCAAACGCCCCATTTATGCCCGCTCTGGAGCAGCTGCGGGCGGGTGCGAAATCAACGGGAGCTGGTCACGGCGCAGGTGTGGCTAGGGCATGTGCGCAGCGCCGATACCCAGGTGCCCGCGCACGCCTGCGCCGAGAAACTGACCTATTTCGAGCTAATCGGGCAAACCTTCGACCTGGTAGTATTCGACGAAGTGGATGAGGCCCAGAAGTCGCTGGACGAGGTGGGCTCGCACCGCCTGCACCTGAGCGGCACCGACAACAGCGAGCACGTGCGCAGCCAGGCCGTGACCGGGCAGGTGCTGACCGGCCGCCGCTCACTGCGCGACAGCCGCCAGCTGATGCCTTACCAATCCATCAGCAACCTGTTCGAGCGGCATTTGCTGCGCTTTTACGACGAGGTGGGCCGGCTTCTGCCGCCGGCTGGCACCGAGCGGGGCCGGCACGATGACCAGACCGCCGCCCTATTTGAGCTGCTGGAAAACCGGCCGCTGACGACCAACTACCTGGTACGCTTGGCGCTGCGGCGGGCTCCCGAGCAGGTGGACAGCGCGGGACGAAGCGCCCGCTATGCTTTTTGGGACAGTGCGTTGTACGCGGCGTTTCACAATGAATCGGCTGCTGGCTGGCTGCGGGCTACCGAGTTGGCTTCCGACCTGCCATTTAGCTCCGTGGCCGACACGCAGGCCGCGTGGCTGGAGCTACGGCAGGCATTTGCCAACTACCTGCACGCCTTCCCGACGAATATTTATCTTACCGACGAGCTGACGCAGCTAACGGCCTGCTTCGCCCGACTGGTAGCCCCGGCCCCGGCCGCCGAACTGGATGCGCTGGCGCGGGTACTGGTGGCGGTGGGCTTCACGGTGGCTACTTACCAGCAGCTCAGCGGCATCACGCGGCCCCTGGTATTTGCGGGGCTGCTGCCCCCGGAGGCCAGCCGCCACGAAGCCAGCGCCGCCCTACAGCTGGCCGTGCCGCAGAGCCTGCTGGGTGTGTTCAGCAGCGTGCGCTTTAGCCGGCTGCCCGACGACAACGGCATTGTGCTGGATTACCTCATCCTCAACAGCGCCCCGCGCCTGCTGCTGCACCGGCTGCACGAAAAGCTTGCTAACCAGCCGTCAGCGCGAGCCAACGTGCTGCTGGCTTCGGCCACGTCGTGGCTGCCGGCCAGCCCGGCCTACCACGTGGCCGTGCCGCCCAGCTACGTTCTGCTGCCCCGGCAGCAGCAGCAGGTGCAGCTGCGGCTGCGCTGCCTGCCGCTGCAGGCGCCGGGGGCGGTAGGCGCGGGGCAGGAAGCGCCACCGGCCCTGCTGTTCAGCGGGGCCGGTCGCAACCAGCTGTCCAACCTGCGGGCGATGGTGCGGCAGCTGGCCATCCGGCCCGCGCCTGACCGTCTTTCATTGCTGGAAAAAGCCGCCGAGGCCCGCCGGACTCCGGCCCCTGGCCGCCGCTTGCGCAAATGCGCTTTGGTGGTGAATTCTTACGAGCAGGTGCTGGAAGTGCTTCGCGAGCTGCGCCGGGCCAATTCGCCCTTGAGCAAGCAAACGCGAGGCGTGGTGCGCCATTGGCCCGAGGAGGCCGAACTGCGCCAGCTGTGCGTGCTGCGCGGCCAGGTAGAGGCGCTGGGCCACGAGGAAGACGTGCTGGTGGTTGTATTTCCGCTGCCCGCGCTGGGGCGGGGTATCAACATCGTCTTTCACCCAACCGACCCGCAGGATGCCGACAGCGGCACCGCCGCCCTGGGCAGCGTGTACTTCCTGACCCGGCCGCACCCGGTACTCAATGACCTGACCTTGATGCTCTCACGAGTGGCTGAGCAAACCCAGCAGTTTGACGCACTGCGCTTTGATGGGCAGCCGCTGGCCGACGTGGCCACGGCCTATGCGCAGCACCGCCGCGACCTGTTTCAGGACACCATGCAGCTGCTTTCGCAGCCCATGCAGGCCAGCCGGTTGCCGGCCGCCTACCGCAAGGCTTTTGCCGCCAATCTGCTTATTCCGGTGCTTCAAACAATTGGTCGGGCCATTCGGGGCAGCCGGCCCGCCGACATCTACTTCGTGGATGCTGCCTGGGCTCCTAACAGCGCCAAGGGCCAGCCCGATACGGCCGGCAGCAGCGTGCTGGTGACCATGCGCGAGCTGCTGCGCGAGTACATGCAGACCCCCGACCCGCTGGCCCGCCAGATTCTGCACGCCTTGTACGCCCCCTTTGCCGAGGCCTTCGAGCACCTGGACGGCCTGCTCTGCGGTCCGCCAGAAGCTGACGCGGGCGATGCGGACAGCTCGACTTATTTCTTCCTGGAAGACCAGGGCGATTTGGACTGATTTTTCACTTTTCTTCTCTTTTTCACTATGTCAACCCGATTTGCTACTCCCCCCGCTCGTGGGGGCAAGCCCACCGTGCGCCCGCCCTATTTACTAGCGCTTACCTTCCCTGGCGCGTCGGCACTCGATGCCAAGACCTCCGTGTACCACGCCACCCGCGTGGAATGGACCCGCGAGGGCCGGGCGCAATTACTGCTGCTGCGCGATGGCATAGCCCGCCACGGCGAAGCTCGCCTACCGCTGCGCGACCTGCGCCTACGCTTGCAAGTAAACGATGCACAGGTGCGCCGCCTTGACCGGCGACTTGGTTCCGGTGGTTCGGTGCAGTACCAGCCCACGCTGCCGCTGCTCTTTACGACCACACCGGCCACGGCCGCAGCGTCCGCGGCCAACGCGGCCGTGCAGGTATGGGTGCGCGACACGGTGCGCCCCATGGGTGGGGCCAGTGCCACCGCCTGCCAGGAACTGCAACGCTTGGCCGAACTGGGGCAGGCCCTCACGGCTGTGGCGCACCCCGCCCGCGTTTTCGCCTGGGAGCACCATCCGCAAACCTTCGCGGCGTGGCCGCGCGAAAATTCTACGCAGTTCGCCGACTTGGCCGACTACGTGGCTGGATTACTGGCCGGACGCGAGCTGTTTCCGGGGGCTGGTCCGTTGCGGCAGGAAGCCAGCGCGTCGCTCACTGCCAATACGGCGCGGCTGTTTACGGCTCCCATTCGCCTGGCGGCCGGGGCCAAGCGGGTAGAATGCTTCAGCCTGGGGCTGACAGTAAGTGTGGAAACCTACCCTGGCCGGCCGCTGCCGGTGGTGCAGGTTCGGCCCGAAAAGCGAGTGTGGGCGACCAAGCCGCGGGCGCACTTCAAGCGGGCCCTTAGCGGCTACGTGCTGCCGGTGGGGGAGGACCGGGCCCTGCGGTTTAGCGTGGAGAAAGACCTGGGTTTAGGGACGGACTACGCGGCCATTGCCCGGCGCTACGGTCTGCCCCAGCACGGCGTGACGGCTGCCGAGCTGGCCCGCGACGGGGACTCGGGCACGGGCAGCTACGAGGAGGCCGAAGTGGTCATCACCCACCGCCACGGCCAGGGCGAGAGCTTTCCAGCGCAGGCCGGCCTGCCCGACCAGGACCGGGCCGACTGCTTCGCGAACGTGGTGCAGCAACTGGCAGCGGCCGGGTTTTCACCCTGGACGGCCGTGACCGAAGTGCCCACCCCCAGCCGGGGCCAGGCCGATGCCGATGGCGCATGGCGCTTCTTCGACCCCAACCACACCAAGTCAAAAGGCTACGCGAAGAAACCGCTCGCCGACCAGCAGTTGGAGGATTTTTTGAACCGCAGCAAGGCGGAAGCCTGGCAGTACCGGATGCGAGCGGCCACGGCCATTCATTACGGCGGCGTTTATCGCCTCGTGCTGGGCTACCAAAGCGGGCAGCACCGGGCCGCCAGCTACGTGCGCGACTTCTTGACGCTGGTGCTGGGGGCCGATACCGTAGACATCACCCTGCTGGCTTTGCCCGACGGCGTGCATGGCCCGCGCGCCGTGCTGGCCGAAAAGGATGCCCGAGCGGAGCAGCGTGCCGCCGCCCGTGCCGGGCACTGGCAGCCGTTCATACAGGCGGTGCGGGAGCTGATGCCGGCCAGCCAGCGGGCGGGCCACGCCGCTACGCCGGCCACTGCGCCCGATTACCTGGATGGGCTGTTTATCCTGGCGGCCGCCGAGTACTCCACGCCGACAGCCCCTGGCAAGGCCGCTAAAATCTTCCCCGATGACCGGGTGAACAAGCGGGCGGCCCGCATTACGCTCAACCGCGAGCTAGGAT
>CAXUEM010000001.1:4920-29052 GCA_964249885.1 uncultured Hymenobacter sp.
CAGTGCAATACTTGCTGCCTCCGCTGCCCGCCAAGCCGGCCGGGGAAGCGGATTGGCTGGATTTCCAGCAGCGGCTGGTGAATGCTTGGCGCGATGTGGCCTGGAAGTTCATCGGCTACGTGCCCGAGCTGCGCACCAAACTGCCCGAAACGCTGCGGGCGGCAGGCCCCAACCCGGCCCCCGTACTGCTGGGCTTCGGGGTGGTGCGGGCCAACTATACTGGCCTGCGGCAGAACGCGACCAGCTTTATTCCCTATGCTATTGAGCTGAATCCGGCGACGGGCGTGACCAGGGCTGCGCTGCTGCTCACCAGCAACGGCCGGCCTCAACCTGCCCTACTGGAACCGCTCCCGCAAGCCATCCGCCGCCTTACGGCCAACGGGGCCAGCTACCTGAAGGAAAAGGACAACTTCGATTCGGCGGCCCAGCAGCGCAAACAGTACACGCAGCTCTTCGTGCACGATGTGCTTGACCAAGCGGCCCGCGAGCACCCGGCGGTGGTGGTGTTTTTCGACCAGCGTACCCTGGTAGGGTCCTGGGACTGGCTGAGCGACAAGCGCCTCGACCCCAGCGACGTACTGTTCCGAGAGAAGCTAGGTGGCCCGACGATGCAGGCCCAACTCAACTGGCCCAACGTGGCATTGGTACGCCTGCGGGGTGAGCTGGCTCCCAAGGCGTTGCGCGAAGCCCCGCAAACCCGGCTGCTCGATGAGACGGGCGCAACCCGTTTCGCGGCCCGGCACTGCGAGGCTCAACTGCTGCACCTAACAGATACCACCCACCCGCAGCTGCACACGTACCTATCGTTTGGCAGTGACATGGACACAAGCCGCAAACGGGGAGCTAGTTGTTATCGCGAATTACGGGCCGAAAGTGGGACGGCCATCCGGCTGCACCGCAAGCGCTGGGGCACCCCCAACGGACTGGAAATAACAATAATCCAAAACGATAACGCTGCCGAAGCAGTGCGCTATGACCCGGCCCAGCTGGCTGAACTGGTAGAAACGCTTCGCTTTGGGCACGCCCACGCGCCGGGCTGGACGGCCCTGCCCGCTCCGCTGCACTTCGCGACCTTGCTCCGCCAGTACGTGCCTGACTACGAGCTGCCTGATGCGTCGGACGAAGCCGACGAGACAGCGGAAGGTGACGAAACCGAATAGCCAACTTAAAATTAGTTCTCGTTATCAAGTTGATAATGAGGACTAATTTTAAGTTGGTTGTGCAGTATAGTTCTCCTTCTAATTGTAAAAAGTAGCTTCGTGTGCCAAGCAATGGCTTGGCCCATCGAGAAGCGGCTACTCGTTCATTTTCTACCTTGGCTGACCAGCCGCCGATGGGTGCAGCGCACTGACTTCATAATGAATTTTTTCAAAGTTCTCAGCTCACCCCTCAAGCGCAAGCTGGCCCAGATTGCTATCGGTCAGTCTCGCACCAGTCTGCTGAAAGCCCTTCCTGGACGGCACCCAACTACGGGCCGCCCCTACGCTTGGAGTACCTCTACGTTCAGCTCGATACTGGAGGGAGTTATGCGGTACGGAGCGCTTGAACAATCCAAAGTTGGCCGTATCATTCTGGAGAGTTGGTATCAGCAGCAGAAAAGACTGTGCAAGCAGGTGGCAGATGCCTTACGAGTGGCAGGCTACCGTGTGGCAATTACGCCTAACACAAAGCCGGTAGCTAGCGTCCGTGTAGAGTTACTACAGGCGAAAGACATAACTGAGCGCGATAATAAATCCTTTTTTTATCCTTCAGGCCAGCCCGTGGCAAGTGAAGCCAGCGATGAGGAAGTAACACTAATGGCGGCCCTGCTGGGCTGGTCGGCTTACTCACTGGACTCAAGCCCAACGCAAAACCCTGTTACACGCGAAGAAAGCGAAGGAAATGGCGCTATGGTTCAGGAAACAGCAATTGGTGTGTTGGAGAATGAGGCCGATGCCGGAATGAAGCAGGCTGAACCTACTGAAACATTGCCGTCAGCTTCGGGCAGCAAGGCCGTAGACGATTATTCTCATGAGCAGCCTGGAGAATATACGATGCTAGCGGCGGATTTAGATGAGCTGGCGCAAGCAGCCACTGTTTTGGCCGACCGAATTGACCAATATTCCTATCAATTGCGGGCTGGTGAGTTGCCAGCCAGTTTAGAGCCGGCCGCAACCGAGTTGGCCATGTTGCAGCAACGCTGTGAAACACTAACAACCCGTTTGCTGGATGCTGCTGCGCCGCTACTCACCGCTGGGGTATTGCCGGCACGGCCGGCGATGTCCTCCGTTGCCTACTTGCGATTAGTGCACACCGAATTGCTGACTAATCAGCAGGTTGCGCAGCACAAGAAAGCGCGCCAACAGACTGCGCTGGTTACGCTGGAGCAAGTTAGGCGTATCAGGCTAAATTCCTCCGCGGCGTTTAAGCCGTTAGCGCAGGTACAGGCAGAGGCAGCTGCCTTAATGGCGGAAATTGATGTAGTTGCGCCCTTCGAAGAACACCCGGCTATCGCTGAATTAGTGGCTGGGAGCCACCCGCTGGCGTTGCTGCTACGGTTGGCAGCTGACCCCGACGCTGCTAGAGCCGAGGAGGAGGAAGGCGAAGTGGCCATAGCGTTGGGGGATGCCCTGCCAGGGGCACTGGTACTGGCTCTGTTTCGAGGGCGCCTGTTCGTTGACACTGATGCCGCCGCGACTGCCACCGTTTCGGTGCCAGAAACAGCAACAACGCTAATTGCAGCACCAACATCCGCCTCTCCTGAAGTAGAGGTGATGCTCCCGCTTGCGCCGGATGAAGCAGCTGTTGTCGATAGGCAGGGATTGCCAGCCAATGAACCTGCTGTGGCCCCATTGCTTAACGTCAATCTAGCCGCTGCTCACCCACCGCAAGCTGTTTCAACGGCTACTGTTTCATTACAGGAAGCAGTACCAGTCGAAACAGTGGTGAGTGAAAAGGCCGCCGAGGAGGTTGCTTCGTCGCTATCTATTCCGGCTGAAACGAATCTGTCAGTTGCAGTTGAACAGGAAGCGGCGGGGATGGAATGGCATTGGCTGGCCGAGACCCAGTGGGAACTGCTCGACCAACGCCGGTTTGCATTGGCCTGGCAGCTGACGGCTGCCGCAGCTCCACCGATGCTCCTGGCTGGTGGAACCACGCCCTTACTGGCTGTATGGGAATTGCAGTGCTTGGCCCTTGCGCAAGAAATAGGCCCCGTAACGACTGGTTTGCAGGCCTCCTACACGGCCGCGTTGGGGAGGAGTCTGGAAGACTCTTCTACCGCTGAGGAGTGGCCTTGCCAGGCAGTGCGCATGGCGGCGGCCTTGCGCCCGGCTCTGCTAGCTCCTTCCAGCCAGGCGGCCCTGCTGCTTCAAAATGGCTTGGCTGGCCTGCCACAATTCAACCAGCTAAGTCAGTTGGTAGGGCAGCGCGATAGCGTAGAGCCGCTCCAGCCTGCTTTGTTGCAGCAGTTTCAGTCAGAACAGCAGTGGGAGCAGGAAGGTGTCCGCCTGCACGCGGAGCTTCGGCAGTGGCGCACGGCGTCGCAGCATGCCGAGTTTCGCCACCGTAAACACCACCCCATGACGGCCTTCTGGCGGCATAATTGGCATGCCAGCCAGCCCATTGGTAAATTAGTAGGCGCGCTGGAGCAGGCTGGCCCGGACGCCAACCGCCTAGTTCTAGTTCGCAAAATCTTGGCTGATTTGGATGACGATGTGCAACTAGAAAAGGGGCTGCGCGAAGCCAGCTTACAGTTAGAGCCCAACCGGCAGGCTTGGCCGTGGTTTAAGCTGCACGTATCGCCGCTACTGCGCCTGGGTCAGCGCTGGCTGATGCACCAGCAGCAGCGGCCCCAGGCGGGTCGGCTTCATTACCAGGGGAGTCAGGACCAACAATTCTGCCAAAAGCTTGGGCAGCTGCTCCCATTGGCTCATGCTGAGTTAGCGGAGCGTCGCCGCCGCGAAACTAGTAACAGTATGCTCGTATCCCTTGACTTGCTGACGCAGGCATTAAACCAGTTGGATGAGCTGTTGAAGGTAGGTGCACCCAGCAATACAGCCGAACCGACTCTTCATCAACTGACAGTGCTGCCCTTGCTGCGCACCTCGGTGCTGCCCTTGCTGCCAACGGGCGCTCTGGCGGGAAGTCCCGCCGACCAACTGGCCGCGTTGCGCCAGGCGGCGGCCGAACCAGAATTGCTCTGGGCTGATGCCTACCAACGGCAACTAAAGGCGGGTAACTTTCTGGCCTGCGCCCTTCTGCGAGGATGGCCCTCAGCGCAAAAAGAGCTGGGTGGCCCGGCCGAATTGCCGCGCGCCGCCTACCAGGCCGAGTTGCGCCTGCAGGAGCCGCGCCTTCGCCACGCCCTCAAACTCGCCGAGCAGGCCCTTGAGGTGGGAGTGCGAAAAGGCTACGTGGGCGAGCAATTACGCACCGAAGGGGTAATCCTGCTGGCTAAGCAGCAAGACCAGCTGGCCAGTAAACCTCGGCCCGAAGAGGCTCCGATTAGTTTTCCGTATTTGCACCAGCAGCTTCACGAATTGCGGCAAGCAATAGAAGCCGCTCGGCAGCAAAGCGTGGGATTAGTAGAGAAGGAATTGACCGGCCTGCTGGAGAAGGTGCCCGACTTTAGAAAGCAGGCGACCAAAGACCGGATAGACCAAGTCATCCGCGAAAGCTCCGTTAGCGTTGCCTACCACTACGTAGCGCAGCTTACTTCTAATGAAGATATTACAAAATCAGCAGTAGAAGCTTCCGAGCTCCAGGTATTCCTTGACCGTCTGCCGCCGCTCGAGAGTTCGGCGCTGGCGCAGTCGCCGGAGGACCACATAAACTCCCTGCTAAAAGGAGGCAAAATAGGCGGTCAGGATTTAGGCAAAGCTGACCCGAAGACCCGCGAGCTGGCCAGCGAGGCCATCACCGATTGGGAACAGCTGCGGGCCAAGCGTCAGCTCAAAGACGACGCCAACTACCAGGCCATTGTTCGGCTGTGTATGTTTCTAGGCTTCCGCCGGCCGGTGCTTTCGGCCGTGCCTCGCACCATGCAGGCGGGTTACGAGGTGGTTGACATTGAGCAGATGCACGTGTCTGGTAAAGACGAGTGCCCGATTGCCTCTTTTGCTTCGGAAGCGAAAGGTTCTTATCGGCTGCTATTGGCCCGTACTCGCGTGAGCGAGGTTGATGAACTCTTCAACCAAGCCGAAACGGCCAGCGAGACCGGTTTGGCACGCCGGCCGATGCTGGTGTTCTACTTCCACCCGCTTACGCTGGGGCAGCGCTACGACTTGGCCGGGCTAAGCCGGGAGAAGAAGCGCACCTTTCTGGTGTTGGATTCACTGCTGCTACTTTACCTGGCTTCTGCGGGCTTGCAGCGTGCGCGGCTGCCGCTGTTTTTCCAGCTCACGCTTCCCTTCACGTACGTGAAGCCTTACATCACCGGCGGCAGCACGCTGCCGCCCGAAATGTTTTACGGCCGCGAGGCGGAGAAGCGCCAGCTGCTAAGCTCGTCGTCTGACTCGTCCTGCCTGGTGTACGGGGGGCGGCAATTGGGTAAAACGGCCATTCTGCGCGATATTCAGCGCACGTATCATCAGCCCGACCAGGGACACCTCGTTTTGTTCCTGGACATCCGACAGCTAGGCTTTGATGGTCATCCCATTGACGGCATTGTGCGGGAGCTGGCCAAGCTGCTGCAACAGTTCGAGGTTGGCCAGCTGGCCAAAGCCATGAGCAGCGGCAAAATGAAAATCGGTCGGCTGCTGGACTACGTGCGGCAGTGGCTGGAAGAGAATGAGCAACATCGGCTGCTGCTATTTTTGGATGAGGCCGACCAGTTTCTGAATCAGGATGCGGCCAAGCAATTTGAGTACACGAACGCTTTCAAAAGCCTGATGGACAACACCGACCGGCGCTTTAAGGTGGTGTTCTCTGGCACGCACAATGTGCAGCGCACCTACCGGCTGCCCAATCAACCGCTTTCGCAGCTCGGCACGGCCGTTTGCATCGGGCCCCTTATTGCCCGCAACGAGGTACGCCAAGCCGAAGCCCTAGTGCGGCGACCGCTCGAAAGCCTAGGCTTTGAGTTCGAGAAGGAAGAGTTGGTAACGGAAATTCTAGTGGAAACCAACTATTTCCCTAGTCTTATCCAGGTATTTTGCGACCGTTTGCTCACGCATCTTTACGCCACTTACTCATCAGAAGCGGGCCAGAGGCCCCACCATCGCATCAACGAGTACGATATCAGGACGGCCTCGCACAAGGCTCGTGCCGATATCCGAGCCAAGTTTTTGCTGACGCTGGATTTGAACAACCGCTTCAAACTACTAGCTTATCTACTGGCGTCGCAAGACGTCATAGAAATGTATGGTGACTCGACTCAGGATGGCCTGACGGCCGCGCAGTTACATGAGGCTGCACGCGACTACTGGCCGGCCGCCTTCGGCCCACACAGTTCCGATGCAGAGTTTCAGGTGCTGTTGGACGAAATCGTGGAGCTAAGCGTGGCCACGTACCTGCCGGCCCTGAATACTTACTACCTGCGCACCCCCAATCTACGGCAACTGTTGGGCACCCCGGCTGATGTAGAGCGCGAGCTGCAAGCCTTTGTGCATATGGCTGTGCCCGAAGCCTACCAGGCTGACCTGGACCGCGACATCTACGGCGGCCAGGACAACCCAGAACGTTTGCCCGGCCCCTTCACCGCCGCGCAGTACGCCATCATCCGCACCAACGGGACCACCATTGTGCGGGGTACAGAAGCTGCGGGTCTGCTGCGTATAGAAGATTTCCTACGCAGCCAGCCCGATATAAACTGTCAATTACTGGGGTTTGAGAATGACCTGACCCAATGCCAGCAGGACCTCGAAACGATTAAGGACAACCGGCCCGCCTACAAGACGACGGTTGTGCTCGTTTGCCGCCGCTATGGATTGGAACTGGTTAAGTTCGCAGCCGACCTCACGCGTGGGCTGTCTTCGGAAACGAAACCCATGCACGTTGTTTTCTTGATGGACCCGCCTAAGCTGCTAAAGGTGTTGCGGGGCCAGCGAGAAGTCCTCGAAAGGTTGCGCGATGCCCGTGTGTCGATGATAGAGCTGCACCCCTGGCAGCCGCGGACCCTGAGTCAATGGCTAAAAGAACAAGCCGAGGTACCCACCTACACGGCGCAAGTCCAGGCGCTCACCGGCGGATGGTACGACCCCTTGTTTTACTTCCTAGAGTGTCTGGCCCAGCAGCCTGACCGTGCGCCGGGGGGGGCTCTGGCCGCGTTGGAGCAGTACGTGCGTGAAAGCCTACCACCCAGCAAGTGGGGCCTCGTAGCCGGCACACCGGAAGAGGAGGTCATGCGCCTGCTGGCGGGCCTGAGTGAGCCTTTTACGCAGGCGCAAGTCGAGGAATGGTTGCCAGCAATACCGGCCCAAACCATTGCCTTGAGTCTGACCTGGGCTGAAGTGCTCGGCTTGGTGGTAGCCGCGCCGGTCCAAGGGGCCGTGCGGGCACATGAATATTTAACGCAGGTGCTAAGGTGAGTATTCCCCGTCAGGGGCCGGGGAGTTGGTGGCAGCTGCCCGGCCCGCATCAGTTAGTGGAGGCCGTAGCCGACGACCTAGACCAAGGTAAGTGCGTGGTGGTGCGCCTGCCCCAACACCTGCCTACTGGCTTTTACGAGGCCGTGACGCACCATTTGCAATGGCAAAGTGGCCGCGGCCAGCGCTGGTTGCGGCTACCCGGCTCGCAGGTAGGTGAGGCCAGTGAGGAGAAGATATTGGAATGGCTCTACGAACGAATTGGCCTAGAAGCCGATGAATACATCGCCGATAAAAGCATGGCGCACCTCTGCGGCCAGCATGCGTTTCAAGGCAATCGGTTTTTGCTGGAACAGCTAAGTGCCGAAGCTGCCGCCGGGTGGGGGCGTTTTCTGGCCGAGTATCAATACGCGCTGAATGACCAGTCATACGTTGGCCGAAGTACGTTCTTGTTGATTTTAGAAGGCGCCGCTACTACCCCAGTCCCACTGCCCAATACCAATCTGGCCGTTCACAACTACGGCCCGCAAGTAGGCACCGATGACATTCGGTTGCTGCTTCGCTTCGCCCAGATTCGGATTGGTCAGGCAGAGCCTGCTCTTAAATGCGAGCTGCGTCAGTCCATCGTGGCCGCGCTGGCTTCGGCCGACCCGGTACTGGCCCATCAATTAATTAGCAGGCCTTTCGCGGAGTTGTTACAACCGACTGGTTTCCTGGCTGATTATGCCAGTCGTCGAGGCTGGCAGGTAGGCTCGGCGGCGTTGCCTCTGCCCGCTCCGCCTCTGGCGTTGTGCCAAGAGTTATGGGCGACTGGTGGGTGGACACACAACGTGGACAGGCCTTGTGTACACTCAGCACTGCTTGCCCTGCATGGTCGTACCGATTTGTTAACTAGCCGCATCTGGGAGGGGCAACTTGCTGTATTACTGCCGTTTATTGAGCGTAAACGGCAAATTATTTTAGACCGCTACAGGCATGATTTGCTGCAACTGTTACCTCATACCAAAATGCTTGGACCGCACAGAACAGTGCGAGTGTTCGAAATAACGGAATTGGAATTGGGAGATTTATATTTCCTGCGGACAAAGCCCGAGTTGCAACGTCATGGCTACCATTTAGCGCAAGAGCTGCGCTTGCTGCGAAATTGTCGTGTAGACCTTGCTCATCAGCGAATAGTAGATGAGGCGACCATCGATGGATTATTGGCGTTAATTTAACTCAGCAGCGTATGTTAAATCTTGTGGTTAGCCCCCTCTCAATGTATGAGAGAAATGCCTATGCGCTCAACACGACCACAGAACTAGTCAGCAAGGCCCTGTGCCGCGCAATGGTTGTTCGTCAGCACCATGCCAGCCTCGTCATTTATTCCAACTTAGGCAGCTACTACATGGCCCCCGCTTTCAAAATCTAGTCGCATAACATAGCACGTAGCAAAGCATGAACAGGCGCGCGACTGTTATGATAACGCCCTCATTGAATCGCTTTGGAGGAATTTCAGAACTGAACTATTTGAAGGCGGACGCTTTTCAGTTGGACTGATGTTAAGCTGGAAATGTATTACTACTTCACCCGCTCCAATACTGAATCCTGCTAATTCGCTCTCGATTATCGCATACCCAACCACTTCGAGACTCATTCTTAAACAATGGCCTGACGTTGTACAGCTGAGTTAAAGCAGTTCTCCTCTGACTTCAAGTTAGTAGGCCTACCGGTGGTGACGTCGGAGGCAAAGTGAGGCAACAGTCACGCAGCACTAAGAAGAGGTAGCGGTCAGGACTGTCATCCTATTATAATAGGATTAGGTCATAGACAATCAGGCGCTAGACTTTGACGCCGAACCGCCGGCGGTCAAGTAGGGGCTGAGCCGGGGGCGCTCAAGTGAAAATAGCAGTTCATTGAAGGGGACGGTGAGAGAAAACAGAGCGAAAAGCTAAAAAGTTACATCCTAAAAACGGTCGTTCTAAGCACGTAACATACGTAGTTTTGTGCTGGTGTTTGTACCTGCCTCTGCCTTTCGATGGATTATATACTTTATCTGCGGGCCTCGACCCTCCGCCAGGGTCAGAGCGGCCTCGGCCTCGAAGGCCAGCGTCTTATCGCCCACCGCTTCCTTCAACCCGGCGACCGGATTGTGTCCGAATACATCGAGGTCGAGAGCGGGCGCAAGAACAACCGGCCGGAGATGGCGAAAGCCATTGTGGAGACCCGGACCGCCGGGGCGACGCTGCTTGTGGCCGAGATGTCGCGCCTGGCCCGCAGCGTCTACTTTACCTCGAAGCTGATGGAGGAGCGGGTCCGCTTCAAGGCCTGCGACATCCCCAACGCCGACGAGTTTACCATCAACATCCTGGCAGCCGTGGCCCAGAAGGGGGCCAAGGATATCTCCGATTCCACCAAGCGGGGGCTCTCGGCCAAGAAGGCCCGGGGCTTCGCCTTGGGCAAGCCCGAAAACTTTACCAGTGAATCGCGGGCCCTGGGCCGGGCCGTCGTGCAGCGCAACGCACAGGAGGCCGTGCCGAACAAGCAGGCCCGCCGGCTGGCAACGTTGCTGCGCCGGGATGGGCAGACGCTTGAGGGGATTGCCGGCGAATTAAACGCCCACGGGTACCGAACCCGCCGGGGGAAAGAATTTCACAAAACCACCGTTCTTCGGTTGCTAAAAACCACGCTTTCGGCAGCACCGGAAAATGCCTTAGAATAAGGGTGTGGGCCGCGTTTTAGGATAACCTAAACAGCAATCAGCTATGTAACGCTGTTGCTGCATTGTCAAATTCAGGTTTCAAGCGGTTGCTACGAAACCTCCTGGCAGTCCGCTGCCTAATAAAGTAGCCTATTGCGTTGTTTAGCTACTTCACAGGTGAAAGGTGGCAAATTTCTTGTCGGCTTCTAAAGAAAACGGTTCGCCGATGTGATTGCCACGGTAATAGATTTTGGCAATCTTCTTATAGATGACGTTCATCAGGGCCATCTGCTCGGAATCCGAGGACGCATGTGCTACATCTAACGTGTCAAATTGGGCATTAAAATAAGCGGACAGGTTGTAATACGCAATGGCATGTTTGAGGCTTGAATGAATAGTGTCCGAAACCCGACCGATGTCCTTTTTGAAAGCAAATTTGATAATAATATGGCTCTTGACGTACGGCAATTTACGTGCAATGGCTTCCCACTCATAATAGGCGTCAATGCCTGCCAGTAATAGGTCGTTGCATTCGGTGGCCGATAGCGGGGTGAGGTGTTGATGATAGAAGAGCACCAGTTCGTCATCCTCCAGAAAATTGAACAAATAAAAAATACCCCCGCCCCATTGAAGACGGGCAATGCTGAGGGGACGGTGCCGGCCATCGGGTAAGTGGGTTAGGTCCCACGGCGGGCAGGCGTAAGGAAAGGTCGAGCGGCCCGGGCCGAAGCGACGGCCCGGGTTGTTTACTTCAAGCAACTTTGCCCGACAGCCCAAGTGTCGCAGGCAAGCCAGCAGTTGTTTAAACGTCGGATTATCTGGCAATGGGCCCGTACATCCGGCCGGCACGTGCCCTGGGCGAGCCCATATCGGAAGGAACACCCGGCCGTCCGCGAACACCGGTGGCCGCTGCGCCGGCAGTCGCCTTGCCCACTGGAACGATTGGATGACCGGCGTGCTCATTTCGTGGGCCAAGGGGTTGTACCCACGGCCCCGGCCAAAGTGCTTAAACGCATCCGGCAACGGGGCCATCGGCATGGTTTTCGGCGTTGGTCTTCGGTCGTGCAGGATGTCCCGGAAAGCGGGTTGGGGCGCCATGGAAAAGAGTTCGGTACCTGAGGGTGCATCGCCGAGCGGATGATACACCACCCGTTTACACCCGTGCCGCCCGTTCGATGGAACCAAGCGGCTCACCCAAAAATACGGCTGCTTGCCGACGGCAAAAGAAATTCCCCTCGCCTCCGTTTCAACCCCTCTCCCTAACTGAAAATGCACCTTTGCGTGGGCTTGCGGCATTTCGTGCGCGGTTTCGCACGCATGCCAGGCCGCGGCCAAATGGGCATGCGCCGATTGGATGGTGCGGTGGTAATGCGGATTAAATAACAACGCGGCCAAGAGCCGGGCTTCTTGAGCTTTTAAGGTTTTGCAGGCTACGCGGAAATGCGCCGTAAAACCATTTTTTGCCGTCGGCGCGGCAAGCGGCCAACAAAGCACATCCAACGGCAAACGCGAGAAAAAATACGTACTGAGCCCACCGGCGCCGTGGTAGCAAAAGGCACGTAACAATTCGAAGCACGGAATCAATATTGTTTCATTGTTCCCATGTATTACGGCATACCAGGTCTCAGGTGCAATTTCGCGCAAGAGCAGCGGCCAGTGTTGTTCGAGAGGGAACAATTGCGCCAACCGCCGCAGCCTAGGGGCTCGTTTCCCCAAGGTCAGCGTGCGACGTTCGGCATAGGTGTTACCCCCGTCGTTGACAAACCGGCCGTCCATTGACCAGATGGTCCCCGGAATGAGCATGGTTGCCAGTTGCATGGGAATTGGCTGCAGGAGGCGTTTGGCAGCAGGAGCGGCCCCCGCACCCGGCTGCAGTGCCGTAAAGTATACCAGGGCCTCGGGGTCCAGATGAGGGGCTTGTGGTGGGCGGATAGCCCCGACCTCGGCGACCTGATAATACGTCGCCGTGGGGTCTAAGGAAGCCCCTGAAGGCAGATACCCGGCGTTCCAGTGTTCCTCCATAGGGGCTGCTACTTATAGTACATAAGCGGTCGGAATCTATTGCCTAATATAACGTATATTAGCAATGATACCTGCTCATCTTGATACCTGCTCATCTTCTTCTACTTGTGCTCATCTTCTTCTGCCGGTGCTCATCTTCTTCTGCATTTTACATGTTAGTGCGCGCCGCCGGCTACGACCAGGTTGACCTGCCCGCTTCCCTTCGCCTGGGCCTGCGCGTAGCCAACGTACCCCGTTACTCGCCCTACGCCATTGCCGAGCATGCCCTAGCCCTCAACTGGCTCTCAACCGCCACCTGCACCAGGCCGACGCCCAGGTGCGCCACGCCGATTTCCGGCTGGACGCGCTGGTGGGCTTCGACCTGCACGGCAAAACGGTGGGCATCATCGGCTGCGGCACCATCGGCGGCACCATGGCGGGACTGTTGCACGGCTTCGGGTGCCGCATCTTAGGCGCTGACGTGGAGCCCGATAGCACCCTCACCCAGCGCTACGGGGTCGAATATGTGTCGCTGGATGAGCTCTGCGCGCAGTCCGACGTCGTCACGGTGCACGCGCCGCTCACGCCCGCCACCCGCCACCTGCTGAATGCCGCGCAACTGGCGACAATGAAGCGCGGCAGCATGCTCATTAATACCAGCAGGGGGGCACTGCTGGACACCCAAGCTGCCCTGGCTGCGCTCGAATCCGGCCAGCTCGGCTACCTGGGCCTCGACGTGTATGAGCACGAGAGAGGACTGTTTTTCAACGACCATTCGCAGGACGCAACCCCTGACCCCCTGCTGGCGCAGCTGCTGGCCCGGCCTAACGTGCTCATCACCGGCCACCAGGGCTTTTTGACCCGCGAGGCACTGGGCAACATCGCTACGTCGGTCATCGGAACGTTGGAACTATGGCTCTGCGGGCAGCCCGCCCCTAACGAGCTTTATCCGGCAGAGTTGCCCAGCCTGAAATCCACCAGCGTACTGTCCACCGCTGACAACAGACTTTTAAATTAACTCTCTAAAAACAAACCAGACAGCAACTTTTGCTGCCTTTGCATGCGGGAATGACAGTGCCTCAAAGGTGGCCACCTCAGCCTCTGAAATACGGGAGCTGTGACATCGTGATGGGGTTGCAGCTACTGATGGCAAACTAGCTGTACTTGCCTGACACTTCGAGGTTGCGCACGGCGCTGGCGCACGTCAGCGGTGCTGACTGCTCTGTTGTAAGGCTGGCCAGGCTAGTTTACGCAAACGGTCTTTGAGTGTATAGTTCTTTACCGACTACTTTGGGGCTGGAAAAGAACTTGCTTTCTTGTGCTTGCCCTTCTCCGCTCACTGTTGCTTACCCGTACTAGCCTGCGGCCACGCCGAAGACTTATACCCTTTGAACAATGAAATACGCCTCCTCTGGTGACGAAGACGAAGCCCTGCCCAATCTATTGGGGCTCTCGTCACTGGAGAAAGTGCAGCAGGTGGAAACCGAAGGATTCCTCTTGGCCGAGCAGGGGTTGCTGAACGAGTTGCGCGAGGACGAGGTATTTGACGTGGCCTACATTCGGGAAATCCACCGGCGCGCCCTCGGCCGGGTCTACAGCTTCGCGGGGCATTACCGCACCGTCAACCTTTCCAAAGGCGGCTTCGCTTTTCCGGCAGCCATGCACCTGCCCAAAAACATGGCCGATTTTGAACAGGAAATGCTGCGGTCCTTGCCCCACGCCTGGCCCGATGCTGCTTCCCTAGTGCGCGACGTGGCCCGCGTCCACGCCGAGCTGTTGTTTCTTCACCCTTTTCGAGAAGGCAACGGCCGCACCGCTCGCGTGCTAGCCAACCTCATGGCCTACAAAAACGGCTCGACCAGCTTCGAGTGGGAAGCATTGGCCGAGCCGGAACGTTTCAATTTGTATGTGCAGGCAGTGCAAGCCGCCGGGCGGCTCCGGTATGAGCCCATGCAGGTCATTATCGCAAGCGTTCTGCCCCCGTCTCCCTGACCAAAATTCCCACTGTTTTACGCAGCCGTCCTTCGTCAGCCCAGATGCCTTCCACGCGCGCCGAGCCCACGGCATTGCGCACCAGCATTTGCTGACGCTCCGCCCCCTCCCGCAGGTGCGGGTAACGATCTACGATTCGTTTGCCAGTAGCTTTCATAATCCTTACGGTTTCTGCCTTCCTAGTACAAAGTACGGATAATTATCATTCCAGGCTACCTAAACGATAGGGTTCTGTTCCTTTGAAGGAACATTTATATGGGATACTGGTGCTCCCTTCAACACTTATTTATCCATCACAAACATTTCAGCTTCCCCGGTTGCACAAGCATGTGCCAGGGAAAGAAAGAGGTCTACGTCATGAGGTTCTTGCTCTTTTAGGGCAGATGCTAAGTGGCTCACTAGCTCACTTGCATACTCTCGACTAACCGCATAGTAGAAAAATTCCGGCTCTAACTCGTAGGTAACGGTGGGCCCGTTGTGATACAGCTCTTCGCGCAAATCCAATGACGCTTGCCGTAGGGTCGCTACCAAGTGCTTAGAGAAAAAGTGCTCCGGAAAAACTGCTAGGTTCTGTCGATGAAACTGCAGTGTGGCCAGTTGGCGCTTAAGGCCCTTCGTTGACTCACTGGTAAGCAGCGTTAGTAGACGCGTCTTACTCTCGGTTAACTCCGCATCAGGATTGAGATTATCAGAGTCTCCGTAATGCCGCAACGACTCCAAAAAGCTTCGCAACCCTTCGTTAACGGTTGCTTGATGAACCCACTCGATGACAGTCTCCTCCCACTCACAAGTGAGCGGAGTACATAGGGCTTCCTTCCGTGCTTTTTGCCACCCGGATTTTAAAAATAGAAAGCCAAAATCTGGGTCATAGTAGGTCATAGCACGTGCAAAAAAGTCTGAATTATGGGTTAAGCTACGTTTGCCGAAACGGTGCAGCGGTTACCCGGGCGGGCGGCGGCGTATGACGTAATAGGGCACGCTCTTGCTGTCCTCGACTAGGACAAAGGTGCTGGCCAGTTCCCAGCCTTGGGCATTGAGCCCGTTGAGCGCATCCATAACCGAGTTGAACTTGAGGACCTGACCGGCCGCGTCGCGCAGCAGGTCCTGGTTCAGGGAGAGCAATTTTTGGCGCTGCCCGAAGTCGATCGAAACGACATAGCGCCCATTGAGTTGAGCACGGGTGCTGAGCTGGCAGTACTCTTCTGTGCGCAGTATTTGCCCGCGACCTGGCTGGTGTCCCAGCTGGTGGTGTCGGGGTAGCGGCTTGCGCCGGGCCGGAACCGGGCCAGCCAGCGCCAGCAGGCCGCCAGCAAGCAAAAAGCATTTCAGGGGCGAGCGCATCGAGAAAGGCAAAGGGGGTGAACAGAGCTGGAAGCTACGACCCTTACCCAAAGACCTCGGACCTAGTCTCCTGATGCCATTTGTTTAAAGGGTCTAGTTAGCGCAATGAGGGTATGCTGGCACATGTAGCAATACCTTATTACTCTATGTACAGGCGCAGGGACACTGCGCCACGCGTACCACGTAAAGGCCAGTAGCTTGTCCGGTTACCCTGTCAATCTGCACCCGGCCGTCGGCACCAGCTACCGCCGTCGCCACCGTCCGACCTACGGCATCTTGCACCTGCACGGCGGCACCTGGTGCAGCACCGGCCAAGGTAGTGGTGCCCGTAGTCGGGCTCGGGTGCAGGGCCGGTGCGGCGAGGGCGGGCACCGGCACGACGCGCACGGGCGAATAGCTGGCCGTGCCGTCCAGGTCCACCTGCCGCAGGCGGTAGTAGAGCGTGGCGGTACCGGCTGGCAGAGACGCATCGGCGAAGGCATAAGGGCGCGGCGCCGTGCTGCTGCCGGCGGCCGCTACCTCCCCAATTTTGCGGAACGCGCGCCCGTCGGGGCTTCGTTCTACCTCGAAGCGGGCGCTGTTCTTCTCCGAAGCCGTGGCCCAGCGCAGCCCCACGGCGCGGCCCTGCTGCGCGGCCGTGAAGCCAGTCAATTTTACAGGCAGGGGGTTGCTGAGCACGGTGATGGTAAAGGCTTTTTCCAGCGACTGGTTCAGGCCGTTTTGTACCCGCACGCGCGGGGCGTAGCTGCTTTGGCTGGCGGCGTTGAACACGGCCACCGTGCGCACCTCGTTGCCCACGAGGCGGAAGCTGCCGTTGTCGGCGCTGCCCGGGTCGGGCACCAGTGCGTAGCTGAACGACTGGCCACCGCTGGGGGCGCTGGGCGTGAGCGTGCCCACCACGGTGCTGGCCGGCCGGTTTTCCGGCACGTTCAGGCTGCTCAAATTCAGGTCGGTGGGCGAAGTTGTGTCCACGGTCCAGGTGTAAGCGGCGGGCGTCGAGGTGGCGTTGCCGGCCAGGTCCACGGCCCGCACCCGGAAGGTGTGGGAGCCCTCGGCCAAGCCAATGTAGTGCTGCGGGCTGCCACCAGCGGCGAAGCTGCTGCCGTTCAGGCTCACTTCGAAGCGGGCCACGCCGCTGCCGCTGCCGTCGCTGCCCGCGAAGCTAAACGAGGCGTCGGCACTCGGGCTCGTGGCGGGCGGGGTGGCGGTCAAGGTCACGGTGGGGGCAGTGGTGTCCACGGTCCAGGTGTGGGTTGCCCCGCCTGCCTTGATTGACACGGTTATTTTCCGGGCAGTGGTGTCCACGGTCCAGGTGTGGGCGGCGGGCGAGGCATCCTGGTTGCCGGCCGCGTCGCGAGCGTATACGGTGAGCGTGTGGGCGCCGTCGGCTAGGCCAGTATAGGTCTGTGGGCTGCTCGCGGCGGCGTAGGCGCCGCCGTCGAGGCTGGCGAAGAGCTCACGGGCGTTTCGGGGGTCTCACTAGAGTAGGAACGGAAAACAACGCTAAGGAAATTCGGCCAGCCATTCTTCCCAACTGGCGGGGTTGCGCAACGGACGCATTTCGCCGGCGGCAATGGCTTCGGGCAGGCTGAAATCGTAACGGCCCAGCATGTTGACGTGCTCGTGCAGCAAGGGCGAGAGGCGTGCCACGTCATCCGGGGCCAGTACGCCTTTCGTCTGCTGCCACCGTTCCAGGGCGTACTGCAAATAGCGCGTGTTCCACAGCACCATGACGTTGACGACCAATCCCAAGGCTCCACCTAGTCCTCCAAGCCCTCGCGATAGCGCTGGCGCAGTTCGCCTTTCTTGCCGTGGAGGACGGCCCGCGCCATGGCGTGCCGCCCCTCACCGCGGTTGAACTGCACCAGGATGCGCCGACGGTAGGCCTCGTTCTGCACGTAGGCTAATAAATACAGCGTTTTTTCGACGCGGCCCAATTCGGCGACCGCCTGCCCCAGTCCCGAGAGGGAGCCGGCCCGTTGCAGGGTGCGCATGACAACGGTGGCCTTGACTTTGCCGAGTTTCAGGGAGCCCGCCAAGCGCAGCATATCGTCCCAGTGGTCGTGAATCAGGCGGGCGTTGACCACGTGGCGGCCCAATTCGTTGAGCGGGCCGTAGTTGTCTTCCTTGCGCAGGCGCCAGAAGCGCTGGTCCGGCAGGTCGGCCAGGCGGGGGCTGAAGCGGTAGCCCAGCAGCGAAAACAGGCCAAAGACCACGTCGCTGTACCCATGGGTATCGGCCATGATTTCCCGCGGGTCTAGGCTAGTTTGCTGCTTCAGCAGCCTGGCCAGGATGAAGAGCGAATCGCGCAGGGTGCCGGGAATGACGATGCCATGAAAGCCTGTGAACTGGTCGCTGGTGAAGTTATAGTAGGTCACCCCGCGCTAACAGGAAAGCAGGAGTAAGGCCAGCTGGATGGCGCCTGTTCGATTACCGTGCGGCCGGTCTTGCCAACGGTGTCAATAAACACCGATTTCACTTCTGTAAAAGGTAAAGAAAATTTCATTCGCCAGAATTTGCGGCCGATGGCAGTGTCCAATGACCTTGTTTCGCTGGCTTTTAGCTATGGCCGAAGACTTCCACTGCCATAGCAGTGAAGGAGCGTAGCTTTTCTATATCTAGCAATAAAGAATCTTTTCGCCTACCTTAACGTTAACATTCTTGTTAAAAACTACATGGCTGCTAAAGAAAAAGACCTTCAGACGGAAGAGCGCATTAAGCATACAGCAAAAAGCATTTTCTTTGCGCAAGGCAACTTGCATGCTACTACGCAAGAAATCGCTGACCAGGCCGGAGTCAACCGGGCGCTCATCAACTACTATTTCCGCAGCCGCGACCTGTTGTTTCAGCAGGTGCTGCAGGAAGCTATGAACAGCCTGTTTGCCAAGCTGTATCTGCTGTTTACGGCTAAGGTTGAATTTCGCGACAAAATCCGGCAGTTCATCGACACGACTATCGACCAGACGGCCACCTATCCCTACTTGGAAAGCTTTGTGATTGCTGAGTTAAACCGGGGCGGCGCACTAACCCCCCGGTTCCCAGACCACCTACGGCAGGCCCTGCTAGGGCCATTCAATGGCGAGGTGCAAGCAGAAATGCTCAAGGGTACGTTGCCAGCCTCTACCCTTGAACACTTCATCATTAATCTGATGTCATTGACAACTTATCCCATGATGGCCAAACCCATTGTTAAAATGGTATTTAACCAGGACGAGGCTGCATATCAGATGTGTTTACAAAACCTGAAACAGGAAATTTTTCAACTTATATTTCGTGGGTAACCAATAATTCGAGCAATTTTATTTTTATTATCATTTTTGTTAAACTAAATTGATAATAATTTGCTTAACATAGCATCAACAAGCTAAAGATGCGAGCTTATGTTAACAATTTTATTTAACACTAATATTAAACAATGCTTTAGCCCATAAACCTTTAGCCCATAAAAAAATCATTCAAATAAGATTGGATGAGGACTAATACCTTGCTGGTACTATTAGCTTCGCTAGCTTTGGTCAATAGCCACAAACTGAGGCGCAGCCCCGCTGCGCATGACGTAGCTCGCATCCAAATAGCTTAAGCCAAGAAGGGGGTATTACCCGCTGTGGGTGTAAGTGCTACGTTCATGCGGCTCTCCGATAATGTTACGCCCTTGCGAGTCATTTTGCCGGACAGGAAAGCCGTTACGCTGAACCCGCAGATTCTCAACCAGAGCTACAACAACTTCCAAGTGCGGCAGCTACTGTGGGCCGGGGGCCACTAACTTAACGGTCAGGCCCAGTGCGCATTTTCGGCTTTTCCCTTCGCTGACCAATGGACTAAGGCCCCCTCTCTTTCTTAGGAACATGTCCTTAACGGTCTACGTGGCGGGCCGCTTGCGCGAGCTGGTTGTGGCCTTTACCTGTCCACTCATGCCCGCTCAAATTCAGTTGCCCGCTATTGATTGGAGCCGTTTTGAGCGGGTAGCGCTAATTCTCTATTGGAAGTTGGCGTTGCAACTCGAATTCTTTGATGAGGAAATCAACACCTTCTGCACGGTTTGGTATCTCTTTACCAGGAAGCAGTCGCCCTCAAGTTCTTACCCCCTAGCGAGCACCAATTGCCTTTGGCGGGCGGCCGCGCCCCTTCAGCCGTCGCTCGGTGCCCTGGCCCCTTAACTAGCTTTTCGCCGCCGCAGGCCGGGGCGCAGCGACTGGCACCAGCTGGGTTCGTTTCTCTGAACTAATTTTTTTACTTAATTCCACCTGTTCAGGACGGCGTTTTCGTCTCCCAAAGCTGCCGGCGAGCTGGCTGGTAAATGGGCAGCTGCTGGTAAGCTAAGCGGGTAGCGGCGTCGTGCTGCCCTAGTAGGGTAGCGGAAACCATCATCACCCAGGGGGGAGCACCTCAGTCCAGAACCTTTTCTTTCCTCAACCAACTCTCACCTCATTCCTTATGACAACGCCTGCTAGCCAACAACCCGTTGACATTGACGTGCTCATCATTGGGGCCGGGCCCATTGGCCTGACCACCGCCAACGCCCTGCGCCACCACGGCGTGCGGTGTCGCATTCTGGAGGAAAAGCCGGAGCCCAGCAAGTACTCCAAAGCCAACAACGTGTGGGCCCGCACCCAAGAGCTGCTCGACAGCATCGGCCTGCGCGCCCCGCTGGCCGAAAATTCTTACCTGGTGGGCCGCACCAACGTCTTCATCGACGACAAGCCGCTCGACGAAGTCAAGCACGACCAGGTGGCCAGCCCCTACCCCCAGGCGCTCTATACGGGCCAGGACGTGATTGAACGAACGCTGAACCAGCAGCTCGAAGCGCGGGGGGCAAAAGTAGAGCGCGGGCGCAAGGCCGTCACCATCGAGCCCGACGATGAAGGCGTAACCGTCATGGTGACGGCAACGGCGGAAAAAGACGCCCCAAGCGGCGAGTTCGAGCGCATCCGCTGCCGCTACCTGGTGGGGGCCGATGGCACCGAAGGCACCGTGCGCAAGGCGCTGGGTCTGGATTTTGAGACCAAAAAGTTTGAGGGCCGCGCCAACCACCAGGCCGACGCCAAGCTGCGCTGGCAGCGCTCTACTGACCCCAACCAGCTCTGGTTTTTCACGTACCACAACGGCTTTGCCGGGGTGATGCCCGTGTGGGGTGGCTACCACCGGCTGTTTTTCCTAGAAGACGAGAAGCTGGTGCCCGACCGCGACCCGACCCTGGAGGAAATTCAGCAGCGCGCCCGCGAAGTAACCGGCGACGACACGCTCACGCTCACCGACCCCATCTGGCTTTCCCACAGCAAGTTTCAGCACGCCGTGTCGGCCGCTTATTCCCAGGGCCGAGTGTACTTGGTGGGCGACGCGGGCCACTTCACGCTGCCCATCGGCGGGCAGGGCATGAACGCGGGCTTCCACGACGCCGTGGGCCTGGCCTGGCGCCTGGCCCTGACGCTCAAGGGCCAGGCTAGCCCGGTGGTGCTCGACAGCTACTCGCCCGAGCACCAGGGCACCCACGCTGACCTCGACGCGCGGCAGGCCACAGGCTTCGAGCGCCTGATGTACCGCAACCGGGTGGAAGACGCCCTGCTGAGTGCCGTGGGCCAGGCCGTGCCCAACATCGGCTCGCAGCTTTTCGGCAGCGACGACTTGCAGCAGCTCTCCATCAGTTACCCTAAAAGTCCTCTGAGTGAGGACCACTTCGAGCTGCGCCAACTCTTGCACCCCGGCGCGCCCAAGGCCGGTGACCGGGCCCCCGACGCCAAGGTGACCGACCCGCAGGGCAAAACCATCACCTTGTTCTCCAGCATCTACAACCCCGACGGCCAAACCGCTGGCTGGAGCCTGCTCGCCTTCGACGGCCGTCAGGCCGACGCCACGCCCGCGCTGCTGGCAGCGGTAGCCGAAGTAGCGGGCTGGGACTGGGTACGCCCGCGCCTGGTGCTGGCCGCCCCGCTCACGTCCGAAGCCCAGGCCTCCCCCACTACCCGCCTGGCCGACCGCGACGGCCACGCCCACTCGGCCTTCGGGCTGGAAGGGCTACCGGCCCTGGTACTCGTTCGCCCCGATGGCCACATCGCCTTCCGTGGCCCCGCCGACGAGCCGGAACTACTGCGCCAGTACTGCGGAAAGATGTTCGGCCCGGCCGGGAGTTGAGTTGAATTTCAATAAGCAGGTGGCTTCTCCTGCACCCTAGCCGTCGGGAAGGCTACCTAGCTGCTTGTTTTTTAGTGTTTACCGTTTTTCACCATTTAACCCACTCGTATCATGGTAACGATTCAGCCAGAAAAAGAGGCGTTCACCCTCGTCAATGTGTTCACCGTCAAACCCGAAAATCAGCAGAAGCTGATAGACTTGCTCTCCGAGGCCAGCCAAACGATGAAGCAGCTACCGGGCTTTATTTCTGCCAATCTGCACAAGAGCCACGACGGCAAATACGTGGTGAACTACGCCCAGTGGCGGAGCCAGCAGGAGTTTGAAGCCATGCTGCACAATCCGCAGGCATTGCCGCACATGAAAACTGCGGCGGAGCTAGCTGAGGGCTACAACCCCATTACGTGTGACGTAGCAGAGTCAATAAGCTTGTAGCCACTACCAACCTCACGTTCCCTTAATCGCCTATGAAAGCCGACGAGCTGCAAGAACAGGTGTTTGCCTTAGTGCGCAAGCAAGTGTGGCACCTGCGTCAGCCGGTGCTGACGCCCACGACCCACCTGGCCCAGGACCTGGGTTTGGATTCGGTGGAACGGATGCAACTGGGCATCCGCCTGGAGTACAGCCTGCGAATAGAGATTCGTGATACGGAACTCGGGCAGTGGAACACGCTGGCTGACGTGCTGGCCTGCGTACGGCGCCACTTGCCCGCTGCCTCCCACTAGCTGGTAAAGCCTTTCAATAGGTAAAACTGGAAACTTCCACTGTCTGGAAAGAACACCGGTGAACGCAACACCTGCGACGCCTACCCAAGGCCTATCGAAAGTTTCGGGGCAATGGGTGCGATGTTCCTCTTCAAGGACGAGGGTTGACGTGGTGATGCAGCATCCGGGCCGCAAAAATCGTGAATCGAGTACGTTGGGTGTTATGAAACAGATGGAGGAACTCTTCCGACTCGAAAGATTTCCCCTATTTATTCAATAACCCCCCATTAAGTCTGACTGCATAAGTCGTGTTTTCTACTCTATGATTCCGCACCCTTACCTGCCCTTGGTGCAACATATCAGCCGGCACGCACTCCTGACGGAGGCCGAGCAGCAGCATATTATGCGTCTGTTCCGGTACCGGCGGGTCCGGAAGCGGCAGCTGATTCTGCAGGCCGGCGACCCGTGCTTGGTGGATTCGTTTGTGGTGACCGGAGCGCTCAAGTGCTCCATCACCGACCTGCGCGGGGTGGAGCATGTGCTGTACTTCGCCGTGGATGACTGGTGGGCGGCCGACCACGCGAGCTTTCTGGGAGGCACGCCCGCCACCTGGGACATTGAAGCCACCGAAGACAGCGAGCTGCTCCAGATTGACTATGCCGGTACGCAGGCCCTGTACGAAGCCGTGCCCACCTACGAGCGGTTCAGCCGCATCATGTTTCAGCGGGCCTACCTGGCCTTGCAGGAGCGTATTTTTGGTATCTATTCGCTCACGGCGGAGCAGCGCTACACCGCGTTTCTGCAGAAGTATCCCAACATGAGCCAGCGGTTTGCCCAGAAGCACATTGCCTCCTTCCTGGGGGTCACGCCCGAGTATCTGAGCAAAATCCGGCCGCATATTGAGCCGCTTTCTTAACCTGGTTTAAGCGCGTTTCTTAACCTAGCTTATTGGGGGTAGGAGGCGGGAGCCGGCAACTTTGTCCCGCCGATTTGGCCCTACTCCTCCCCTACATCCAGAAAGAATATGCTGACTAACCGCACTCCCCGCAGCGAGTACGAACACCGATGGACCCGCGCCCAGGCACTGGCTAAAGCCCAGGGCGTGGAGGCCCTAGTGGTCTGGGGCAAGGGCGGCGGTCCCGTGGACACCGCCAACGACCTTATCTACCTCGCCAATTACAGCCCGGTATTTCCGTACTGCCCCGACTTGTCGGGCCACTGGTCGGGCCTCTCGCATGCCGCCGTCATTATTCCCGTTACCGGGGAGCCCGTGCTGATAACCGATACGGCGGTGGTGCGCACCGACGTGATTGCCGTGTCGGACGTGCGCCCGGCGGCGGGCTTCGTGCCCGATATGGTGGTGCAGACGCTTAAGAAAATGGGCCTGGGCCAAGCCCGAATCGGACTGGTGGCCGGTCCCTGGCTGGTAGCCGGCATCTACCGCCGCCTGCTGGAAGTGGGCCGCGACCTGGAATTTGTGGACCTGGACAAGGCCATCGAGAGCCTGCGCACCCACAAGTCGGCGTTTGAATTTGAGTTGCTGCGCGAGGCGGCCGAGGTGGGCAACCGGGCGATGGAGGCCATGATGAAAGCCGCCGCCATCCCCGGCAACACGGAAGCCGATGCCGTAGCCGCCGCCTACGATGTGGCTATCCGCCGGGGCGCGGCCATGATTGACGCGGCCTGCGCCTCGGGGCCCCATACCGCTTTTTACGCCTACGGCATGGCGCCGCAGTGGACCACCCGCCCGCTCGCCGCCGGCGACATTTTCCACTGCGACATG
>CAXUEM010000001.1:29062-42254 GCA_964249885.1 uncultured Hymenobacter sp.
CCGAAGGCTACACCTGGGATTTTTCGCGCTCCGTGGTAACCGATGGCCGCTGGACCCGCGAACAGAACGAGGTATACGACGGCGCCATCGCGGCCATTGAAGCGGGCGTGGCGGCTTGCCGGCCGGGCGTCACCGCCGCCGGCCTCTACACCACTGTGCTGGATGTACTAACCGCCCGCGACGTATTCTGCGGGTACCCCATGCACGGCCACTCCTACGGCATCGGGTGGGAGTCGCCGTGGCTGGTGCCGGGCAATGAAACCCGGATAGAAGCCGGCATGGCCATGGCCATCGAGTGCATGGCGGGGCGGGAAGAAGTGGGCTTCGTCAAGTTTGAGCACAACGTGCTCGTGCACGAGCACTACACGGAGCTGCTCTCCACCTGCCCGGCGCGGGTGTAGCTGGCTGCGCTGGGTTTTTCGAAACAAAGCACAGCTAGGCTCCAAAAATGAAAAAAAGATTGGGTGTTGTTCAACGAATGGGGAGAAATCCTCCGACTCGAAAGATTTTCCTCTATTCGTTGAACAACACCCTACTTTCACTAACAGCGATACGCATCAGCCCGAGCCATTTTTGCAAACGCCTGCCTCTTGCGGGCTTTTGAGGCAGTGGACTTTGATTGGAAAGTATAGTAAGTAGGGGCCTAAAGTCAAAACGATTTACCTCCAGCTTTTCTCTGTTTACCATTTCAACAACTTTTGTACATGAGCCAGAAGCAATCAAATTCCGCCCTACCCCCCTCCGTGGCGGCGCTCGTTCGCTACACGCCCGAGGTGGAGCAAGTGCCGGCCGACGAGCCAGAGACTATTGCCAAAATCGGGGAGATGATGGTAAGCATGGCTGACCAGGTGCGCCAGCAGCGCGGCCACGCCATGCGCTCGACTCACGCCAAGGCCACGGGTCTGCTCAAAGGCGAGTTGGTAGTGCCCGCTGACTTGCCCGCCGAGCTGGCGCAGGGCATGTTCGCCCAGCGCGGCCGCTACGACGTGCTGGCGCGCTACTCGCAGGGGCCGAGCAACCCGGTGACCGACAAGGCCTCCGGGCAGCGCGGCATGGCCCTGAAGGTGCTCGGTGTGGAAGGCCCGCACGTGGCCGGCAGCCGCGAAACCACCACCCAGGACTGGGTGCTCGCACCCGACCCGGCCTTCATCAATGCCACTGCTGCCGCCTTCTACGCTAACTTCCGCCTCGGGGCCGCGAACACGCCGCGCCTGCCGGAGCCCGTCGTCGTCGGTCTTTCCTACGCCGCACGAGGCGTGGAAGCGGCCCTGGAAGCGGTAGGACAGGAAATCGGGACGCTTAAGCTGCTGGGCCGCGAGCCCCTGCACCCGGTCAGCCACCCCTACTACAGCCAGGTTCCGGTGCGCTACGGCGACTACATCGCCAAGGTCGCCGCCTTTCCCTCGGCCGAGACCCTAGCCGCCCTCGGCAATTCGCACGTGGATACGAGCCAGGACGAGGATGCCTTCCGCACCGCAATGACCACTTTTTTTGCCCGCCACGGCGCGACGTTCGACCTGCGGGTGCAACTCTGCACTGACTTGGAAGCCATGCCGGTGGAAGACGCCTCGGTGAAGTGGGACGAGCAGCTGAGCCCCTACCGCACGGTGGCGCACCTGACGCTACCGCCTCAGGACAGCTTCAGCGACGCCCGGTTTCGCTACTTCGAGCAGCGCCTAGCCTTTAACCCTATCCACGGCCTGGAGGCGCACCGCCCGCTGGGCGGTGTCAATCGCGCCCGGATGCAAGCTTATCTGCAAACCCAGGACTTCCGCCAGCGCGCCAACGGCGTGAACCCGGCCGAGCCCCCGAGCAACGCCGAGGTGCCCGACTAACGTGGCGGCACGGGTGCGCGTGGCACGGCCCCCATACGAAACGCAATTTTGCCTTGCCTTCAGAAATGGCCGCGGCAGGTGCCGTCAGCTTTTAGGCCTGACCTGCAAAATAAGACGATTGGCTTTTTCCCCTGTTAGGTGCTATGGCAACCCCGCGCAAAGAGTCTTCTACCAATTCGATGAACCAGGGCATCCTCCGCAATGCTTGTCCGGTAAATGATACTCTGGAGCGACTCAGTCCCCGGTGGAAAATGCAGGTGTTGTTCTGCATCAACCAAGGCCAGGACCGCTTCAGCGTGCTGAAAGACTTGTTCCCGTCGCTTTCTGACCACATGCTGGGCAAGCGCCTACGAGAGTTAGAAGAGGAGCATTTGGTCGTCAAGCAGACCAACCATAGGGCCGTGCCGCCCCAGGTGCAATACACGGCCACGCCCAAGGGGCTGGGGTTGCTGCAGGTTATGGGGGCTTTGTACCAGTGGGAGCAACAATATGCCCTAGCTGGCGAAACGCCGGCTGGAGGGGTAATGGCTAGCCAGCACTGCTAGCCTCCCAGCAACTGAGTGGGTGCCGGGCGTGAAGAGCGCCGCGGCCACCCCGGCTGCCACAAAAAGCCCTACCTCTATTGTCGGCTGTTTTCAAATTTTCACTAGTCCTGTACGATTGCGCCATGACGAACCAGCAGACCCTCGCCGATTATTACCCGGCTGCCCTACCCCCGGCCCCACCGGAGGGCGCGCGGGGCGAAGGCTACTTTGCGGCGTTTCCCCTGGCGGACTTCTCTGCCGCGGCGGCCCTGGCCTCGTCCGTGTACTGCCGCCGGGATTTCTATAAAATCGTGCTCATAACCGGAGACGCCACCTGCTGCTACGCCGACCAACAGCAGCAACTAGCCCCCGGCCAGTACGCGCTGTTGTTTGCCAACCGGCAGGTGCCCTACAGTTGGGACGTCCACAGCGGGGTTTGTCAGGGCTACGGCTGCGTCTTCACGCAGGACTTTTTGCCCTTGCCCGCCTACCGCCACCTCGCGGACTGGGACGTTTTTGACCCCGCTGGTCAGCCGTTCTTTCGCCTGACCCCGGCGCAGGCCGCCGGGTTTGCGCACCTTTTCGAGAAGATGCTCGCCGAGCAGGCCTCGTTCTACGCCCACCGGCACGAACTGCTTTTCCTCTACGTGTTAGAATGCATCCACGGCGCCCTGAAGCTGGCGCCGGCGCCGGAGTTGCCGGAGGCGACGGCCGCTACCCGATTAGCGGCCGCGTTTCGGGCGCTGCTGGCCCGGCAGTTTCCGATTGTGACGCCCGACCAGCGGCTGGAGTTGCACACGGCCCAGGCCTTTGCCGACCAGTTGGCTGTGCACGTCAATTACCTCAGCCGGACCCTGAAAGAGGTGACTGGCCAGTCAACTACGCAGTTAGTAGCCGAGCGCATCGTCCAGGAAGCGCGGGCCTTGTTGCGCCACAGCGACTGGTCCATCAGCCAAATCAGCTACTGCCTGGGCTTTGAGGAACCGACCTACTTCGCGCAGTTTTTCCGCAAGCACACCGGGTCCTCGCCCTCCCAGGTACGGCAGGTTTGATTTGTAACGGCATTGGTTAGAATTGCGTCGGTGCGGCCCTGCGCAGCCACTCGACCTTTGCGGGGTACTAACTAATCAACCCATGCAAACGTGGTTTATTACGGGCTCCTCCGCGGGGCTCGGCCGATTACTCACTGAAAAACTGCTGCGACGCGGCGACCGGGTGGCGGCAACCCTGCGCAACGTCAGCGCCCTCGACGACCTCCAGGCGCAGTACGGCGACCAACTCTGGGTGGCCCAGCTGGACGTGCGCGACACGGTCGCCGTGCGGCAGGTCGTGGACCGCGCCTTTGCCGAGCTGGGCCGCCTCGACGTTGTGGTCAACAACGCGGGCTACGCCCTCTACTGCGCGGCGGAGGAAGCCAGCGACGCGCAGATTCGCGACCAGCTCGACACTAACCTTTTGGGCTCGATGCAGGTCATCCGGGCCGCGCTGCCGCACCTGCGCGCCCAAGGCAGCGGCCGGATTCTGCAACTCTCTTCGGCGGGCGGACAGACTACCTACCCAAATTTCAGCTATTACCACGCCACCAAGTGGGCGGTAGAAGGCTTTGCCGAAACCCTGGCCCAGGAAGTCGCCCCGTTCAACATCGGCGTGACCATCGTGGAGCCGGGGGCCACCCGCACCACTTTTGCGAGCGCCATGGTGAGCGCGCCGTTGCTGGCAGCCTACGAGCACACGCCCGCGGGCGACGTGCGCCGGGCCGTCGCGTCCGGGGCGTTTCCCATCCAGGGCGACCCCGACAAAACGGTGCAGGCCATGATGGACTCAGCCGACCAGCCCACGGCTCCCCGGCGGCTGGCCCTGGGCCGCGACGCCTACACCGACATGCGCGCGGCCCTGGTAGCCCGGCTCGACGCCCTGGATGCCCAGCGCGACCTGGCGCTCTCGACCGAAGGCGACGCCTAAACCGCGCTCCCTCTTCTTCTCACCGCTTCAGAAATCACGTATGAATACCCTTTAAGGCTCTTCTTTCAGCGAAGCAGCTTGGATGCATTAAGGGCCTTCTTATAGCATCGGAGGGATAAAATTATACTAAAGCCCTTTGGGCAGTCGTACGATTGACCGTGGTTAAAAATTTGGTCCAAACGTCGCATTTGGCTCATGAGTTCACCCGCCGGCCTTGATTTTTTGGCGGTGCTTTAAGCCAAAGTCAATCAAGGAGTTAATGACCGGCTGGGTGTCGATGGCGTGCTCGGTCAGCGCATAGGACACCGTGACAGGCTTGGTAGCATTGACGGTGCGCGTTATTAAGTGGTGCTGTTCCAACTCTTGCAGCTCTTTCGAAAGCACTTTCGGCGTAATGCCGAGGGCCGAGTGTTGCAGGTCGGTGAAGCGCATGGCGCCGTGGTTGTAGAGGTTGAGCAGCAGGCAGAACTTCCACTTCCCGCTCACTAGCTCCAGCGCGTCTTTGAGCGCAAGCAGCCGCTCTTGGTAGAGGTGGGAATCTTCCGGGCAGGGTGCAGTAGTCATAAAGGTAGTCGCTTTCCTAAAGGTAATACATAGCAAATGTAAAGCAACTACCCGATAATTTTGCGGGCAGATGGCAGCAGTAGCGGACGGCCAGAATCTATCCCCTGCTGCCTTTTCACTCCAATCGTAGGTATCCTTTTATGAATCAGCTTATTCTAGTACTCGGGGCCACGGGCCAGCAAGGCGGGGCCGTAGCCCGGCAACTGCTCGCCCACGGCTTTCAAGTCCGCGCCTTCACGCGCGATACCGCGGGCGAAGCGGCGCAGCAGCTGCACGCGGCCGGCGCCGAACTGGTGGCCGGCGACATGGGCGATGAGGCCGCGCTGGCCGCTGCCATGCGGGGCGTGTACGGCGTGTTCAGCGTACAGCCCCCGTCCTGGGCTCCCACGCCGGCAAGCGACGCGCAGGAAGCGCGCATTGGGCAGTTGGTGGTGCAGGTAGCCCAGCAGCAGGGGGTGCAGCACCTCATCTATTCCTCGGTGCTCGGCTCGGAGCTGCAAGTAGCGTTCCGGCCGGCGTTCAAGTACGCTGTGGAAGAATACATCTGGCAGTCGGGCCTGCCCGCGACGGTGTTCAAGCCGGCCGTGTTCATGGAAAACGCGTACCTACCGCACTTTGGCCTGCCGGCCGCGAGCATCTACAACGCCACGCCTTTCGAATTGCCGACGCCGTACATCGCCGTGGAAGACATTGGCGTGTTTGCCCGACTCGCCTTTCAGCGGCCGCAGGAGTTCATCGGCCAATCGCTGAATCTGGCGGGCGATAGTCTGACCGTTACGGCTCTAGCCGAGCTGCTCACCCGCGAGCTAGACACGCCTATTGCGGCGGTGCAGGTGCCGCTGGAAATGGTCAAGGCGCAAAACGAGTTGTTCGGCCAGTTCGTCGAGGCCGTCTACACCCACGGCATTCCGCCGGTAGACTTGGCAGCCCTACGAGCTACCTACCCGCAGCTGATGACGTTTACCGAATGGGTGGCGCGCACGCCCACCAAAACCCGTTTGCAACAGTTGCTGCCGCAGTAAGCAGCCGCCTTCGTTCCCTCATCCACCTGTACGACCCAGTCTTATGGCACGTAAAGCACTAGAGATAACCGACGCAAATTTTAATCAACTGCTGGCGACCGAGCCGATTATCCTGGTCGATTTCTGGGCCGAATGGTGCGGTCCCTGCCGGCTGCTAACCCCGGTAGTGGAAGAATTGGCCGGCGACTACGCGGGCCGGGCCCTCATCGGCAAGCTTGATATTGAAGCGAACCCCGAGGTGGCCGCCAAGTTCGGGGTGCGCAGCATCCCCACCTTGCTGGTGTTCAAGAATGGTCAGCTGGTGGATAAGCAAGTAGGGGCTGTGCCGAAGCACGTACTCTCCCACAAACTGGAGATACACTTGGCAGCATCCTAGCCGGCAAGTGCGCCGTTTGTAGCACCCTTTTAGTCAAGGCCACTAGTAGGTAAGCGCGGCCTGCAGGTGCTTGCGGTAGCGTTTGACGCGGGAGGGGCTGATGCCGGTCAGTTCTACGGTTTCGGCCACTGATAGCCCTTTTTCCAGCGCTTTTCGCACTTTGGCCAGGTGCTCGGCGTCGAGCCCTTTGGGTCGGCCCCGGGTGGCTTATCAAAACCAATTTCATCCTGTGCTACTTGCTCCGCCAGCCCCTGCGGCGCAAGATTCGCACACAACTCAACAAGGGCGAACGGCTGCACGCACTATTTGAACGCCCCCACGAACAGGGCCAATCCGCCGAGTCGGCAGATTGGCCCTGTTTGCCTAATAACACCCAACCATAGGGCCGTGCCGCCCCAGGTGCAGTACACGGCCACGCCCAAGGGGGTGGGGTTGCTGCAGGTTATGGGGCCTTGTACCAGTGGGAGCAACAATATGCCCTAGCTGGCGAAACACCGGCTGGAGGGGTAATGGCTAGCCAGCACTGCTAGCCCCAGCAACTGAGTGGGTGCCGGGCGTGAAGAGCGCCGCGGCCACCCCGGCTGCTTGGCCCGTCGCAAAGCTGGTGCCCATCACGCGCAGGGCGCTGCCGCCCCCGCCGTCTCCATCCACCAACCGCCCAGCGCCATAGAGGTTGGGCGTGTTTTGGCTCGTGAGGGCGCGCAGCGGGATGTCGAAGGTCCCGTCGTCCTGGATGAGCTTCCAGATAACGGGCTGGTCGTCTTCCGGGTGATACTCGATGGGCCACGCCCCTAAGGCAATGACGTCGTCGTGCCGCGCCCCGCTCGTTACGTCCTCTTCCGTCACGCGGTAGTGGCCGTTGATGTGGCGCGATTCCCGGGTGCCAAACTTGGGTCCCGTCGACACGATGTAGGCCTTTTCGTAGCCGGGAATGGTCTGAATGGCCGCCAGGTAGGCCCACGCCCGGTTGCGGCCCTGCATCTCGGCCTGGGTGATGCTGCTACTATCGAGTGCGTTGTAAGTGGCATCGATGAGGTAGGTCATGACATCTCCCAACACGGGAATGGGCAACACCAAGCCGTCCTCCTTGGTAAGGAGCGCCTCACCCCGTTGCTTCGCCTCACGAATGGCCTGCGCCCACCGCTTAGCCGATACGTCGGCGCGCGCCGCAATGCCGCCAAATCGCACCCCAGAGTGCCCACCTGGGCGATGCCGTGCGTGCCGTAGCGCACCGAGGCCCCGCCAAACGCTGCTAGGCTGCCTTCGCCGCTCGCATCAAGAAAAGCCCGCCCGCGCACGCGGCGGGGGCCCCGCTCGTCGTGGAGCGTGACGCTCCGGATGAGGTCACCCTCCCGCTCCGCGTCAATTAGCAAGGTATGCAGCAGGACGTCCAACCCCGGGACCTGAACCACCCGGTCTAGGGCCAGCTTCACGGCCTCGGGGTCAATGAGGGCGATAACGGCATTGCTGGGCTCCAAAATGCGCACGGGCGCCTGCATACCCCCGAGGATGCGCAACTGCGCCAACACCTGCTCGCCGACGCCGCTAATGGCCTGGTAGGCTGGACTGCCTTGGGTATAGAGGCCGCAGTAGGTCAGCACGTTGCGCTGGGTAGCGGCCCCGCCCAAGCAGGGGGCACTTTCAACGAGCAGCGTTCGCGCCCCGGCCTGCGCAGTTCCCACGGCGGCCCCCACGCCGGCGGCCCCGCCGCCAACAACAATCACATCGTACAGTTCTGGCTCCGTCATATTGGTTCTTGCGTAAGAGGAGAATGCTTCGGGCCCGCTTGTTTGGCGAGTGCTTCAGCCGAGAATTTGCTTCACTAGGTCCGGGGTCCACTGCACGTATTCCATCACGGTGCCGTCGGCGTGCCGGGCATAAAGCATGGTGCCCGTCGGGGCCGGAATGATAGCCTGCGTGATGACCGTCCCTGCGTTCAACAGCTGTTGCTGAATGGCTTCCAAGTCATCGACCACGATGGGGCCGCAGCTGTGCCGAATGGGGGCCAGCGCTTCTTCCGTCCCCCCAACCAGCAGAAAATCGCCGATGGCGACCAGCTCCCAACTTCCTAACGTAAAGCGAAGGTCAGGCTCCCGGCCGACGAGTTCCTGAAATAAGCGCAAGGTGGCGGCCATATCCTCGGTGAAAATCCGGACATAGGTTTTAAGTATCATGCATTTAGCTGAAGAAGGTGAGACGCCGCAAGCGGGGCCAGGCGACTTCTTAGGCCGGCTCCCTTGCGCTCCACAAAGGACGCTCGAGGTCCCCCCGTTGCCAATAACTCACTAAAAGGTGAGCCGTGGGGCGGGTGTCCTTTCTCTCCAGCGCGAGGCAGAGGTAGTGAGACGGGCAGCAAAAGTGCGTGGCCTCTCCAACGTGTTCGGCAGAGTTTTGCAGCAGAGAAGAGTGCCACTTAAACCCGGGTCCGCAATCTGCTGACAGGGAGTTGCGCCTCGTTCCCCAACCGGCGCGCGGCGTCTGCCAACGTGCCGGCGCTTGGTTTTCCGCGGCGGCCTCCCAGTTGTAAGGTGAGCAAGGCAAGCTCAACCCCTCCACGAGGCCTTGGCGAAAACTCAGATTCCAAGACGCACTGCTCAGCAGCTGGTTGCCTCAAGTATGCGACTGGGCCACGTGGGCTCGTCAAGCAGCAAGCAGCCAGCCGCAGATTCTTTAGGTCAGGGCGGTGCTGGATTGGCGCAACAGCCGGCGGTGCCAGACCAGCAGGGCCACCGGAACCGTTAGCTCCAGGACCATGAAAGCAAACATGAGGGCGGAGCCGGCGCCAAACAGCACCGCCAACAGCACCCGCCCAAGCCCGCTAAAAGCGGGGCGTGTTGCCGCAGGTCACGGCTGGCGTACCACAGAATCAGGCCGAAGCCAAACCAGATGGCGCCCCAAAACTTAATCTTGTTGTTTAGGATGGGGTCTGCGTCAACCGGGGGGTAGTACGGCTCCGGTCAGCGTCAGGAGTTTAACGCCAACAAGCAGGTTGGCCGCGCCGGTTGCGAAACCGAAGACACCAGGTAAACCACATTTAAGAAGTTAAACCCTGGTCGGCAAGCCAGGCGCCGAGCGCGGCGTTGACTTCGGCGGGGCGCTCCAGCATCAGCTCGTGGCCGCCGGGAATGGTGACTTCGCGCAGGTCGGGGCAGTCGGCGCGCATGGGCTCGGCCAGGCGGCTGTGCGCCGAGTCGCACACCGTGTCCCATTCGGCGTGGAAGAAGAGCACCGGCAAGCGCAGCCGGCCAAAGTCCGGGGCTTCGGCAGCGTAATTCAGGTTGGCGGCATCGTTCAGGTACCAGGCGTTGGCCCCGCGAAAGCCCGTTGTGCGGAACGCCGCCACCAGGGCGTCGTAGTCGGCTTGAGAAAGCAGGGCCTCGTCGCGCGGCATAGCCGGCGCGCGGTGGGCTGGGCCAAACCAACCGCCTTGGGCGCGGATGGCCGCGGTCAGGGCGGGTTTGGTGAGCGCCTCCGGCGAGCCCGTGCGGTAGAGCACGGCGATGGTCGCCGCCACATCGGCCTCGAAGTCCTGCGCGGCCTGGGCAAACTGCTCGCGGTAGAACAGAAAGTAATCCAACTGCCCGGCCGGGTACTGGTCGGCCGGGTACCGGTCCCGGTCGACCAGCGGCAGCAAATTGGGCAGCGCAAAGCCTCGGGCGAAGTAAGGCACGCAGAGGTTGGCCACCGCGCGGCAGCGGTCGGCGTGGTGGGCGGCCAGGGCCCACACCACTGGGCTGCCCCAGTCGTGGCCCACCCACACGGCCGGGGCGCCGCCCAGTTCGTCGTGCAGTTCCACCATATCCGCCACCAGCTCGCGCACCGCGTAGGCGCTGGCGGCGGTGGGCACCGCCGAGCCGCCGTAGCCGCGCATATCCGGCGCCACGCAGCGCCAGCCAGCGGCGGCAAAATGCGTGAGCTGCGCCCGCCAGACCAGGCCCAACTCGGGCCAGCCGTGGATAAAAATCAGGAGCGGGCCGGCGGCGGGCCCCGCCTCCAACCACGTCGTGTGGTGCCGCGCCGTGGCCAGGCGGTGCGTGGCAAAAACGGGTTCGTTCATCGCTGAGAAAGCAGGCAAGGGTAGGGATTGCGGAGCCAGCTAACCGGGCACCTCGGCCTTGGCAGTAGGAATCAGGCGCCAGTCGGCGAGGGCGGCGCGGCGATGGGGCTCCGCTTCCGACTGGTAGGCGGGGCTTTCTATCATGCGTTGAAAAACGGCAAAACTGGGGTATTCGACGATGGCCACGTCGTCCCAGTGCTCGCCGGGTGGGGCCACCAGCGGCGCCAGCACACTGCCAACCCAAAAGGCCTTGATGCCATCGCCGGTCGTCACCTGAGCAAAGGCGGGGACGTAACGCTGAAAATACGCTTCCCGGCCGGAGCAGGGCGCGGTCGTTGGACTATCACCGTAATCGGCCTGCTCCCGGTAGCGCAGCAGGTTCACCATGTAGATGGGGCTATCGGCGGGAATGGCGCCCACGGCGGCCAGCAGAGCTTGCAGAGTTATTTCGGTGGTGCGCTGAGGCGAATCAGCAGGGGGTGCTTGGGGGGTGGAATTGGGAGATGGAGTCATGGCTCGAACTAAAAAAGATATAGGCAAAGCACGAGCATGAAGGGTGCTGTTCTCCTTAAACTAGTTTAAGAAACTAGGGGTGCCTGCTGCGCAGCATGCTCAGAAATTCGGGCGTGATACCCAAAAAGGAGGCAATGTGCTTGAGGGCCACCCGCTGGTGCAGTTGGGGGTACTGGCGGCAGAAGCGGGCGTAGCGCCCGGCCGCCGTATAGGTGGCCCGCGCCTCAAGGCGGCGCTGGGCCAGCAGGAAACCATTCTGGAACAAGAGCCGGAAGAAGCGCTCGAACGCGGGCACTTGCGCGCAGAGCTGCTCTAGGTGGTCGAGGCGCAGCAGCAGCACATCGGTATCTTCCAAGGCTTGCAAAGCCAGCGGGGCCCGGGTGCTGGACCCAAGGCTGGTGAAGTTGGCGCACCACCAGCCTTCGGGGGCCAGGGCCAGCACGTGCTCCTTGCCCAGGGCGTCGGTGGCGTAGGTCCGTACGCAGCCCTGCACCACAAACGCCAGGTAACGGGCCGGCGGGCCGTCCGGCAGAATATGGCCGTGCCGCACCACGTGCTTTGGCACCAGCCAAGCCGTAAAGGCCTCCTCTTCCGCCGGCAGGAGCGTAATGTGGCGGGCGACGTTGGCTAAAATGGCAGCGTACATGACTTACTTTATCAGCTTGGTTTTTAGGTAATAATAGTTGCCAAGGTTAGGTTAACCAATGAGGTCAATGACAATCTTAGCGGCCCTACGGGAACACGTCAGCGGGTATGGCTACGGCGAGCCAGAAGTACTCCTGCTATTGACGTGGCGAGCTGTAAGCCCGACCTCGAAATGGCCTAGAAACATAGCAGTTACCTAGTGGGCATTAGTATGAGGCAAAACTCCTGCGCTCCAGGGCTCGCCTGGCTGACGATTTCCAAAAATCAGATTGACTCTTCGCTCAAAATGGTACCGTCCCGACGGCGTGCACCGGGCTAACTGCGGCTCTTCCCGCGCCGGCGGCATTTGAATTTTGTAGCTTTGGCGAATGGAAAGTACGCAAACCATCGAGGGTTTCTACCAGGCGCATCCGGGGCTGCTGCCGCCGGGCCTTCAGCGGGAGGTGGGGCACTTCAACGTGTTTCGCTGGCAGGATCTAGGCGAGGGCAAGACCAAGTGCTCGTCCTACGGCCGCAAGCAGTACTACAAAATCAGCCTGCTCTCGGGCGGCAACACGTACCACTACGCCGACAAATCAGTGCGCATCGAAAAGAATGCGCTGGTTTTCAGCAACCCGCTGGTGCCTTATTATTGGGCGCTGCCCGACGAGCAGCAGCGCGGCATGTTCTGCCTCTTTACCGAGGCGTTTCTGCCCCGGCTCGGCTCACTGGCCCTGCCCGAGTATCCGGTGTTTCAGCCCGGCGGGCAGTCCGTATTTCAGCTCAGCGATGCGCACTACCAGGCGATGGAGGCGGTTTTTGCCCGCATGGTGGCCGACCTGGCGTCCGATTACGTGTTCAAGTACGACGCCTTGCGCCACGCGACGCTGGAGCTGATTCACATGGCCTTGCGCCTGCAGCCGGCCGCCGCGCTGCCCCAGCACCCCAACGCCGCGGCTCGCATTGCTGCCCTATTTGGGGAGCTGCTGGAGCGGCAGTTTCCCATCGAGTCGCCGGGGCAGCGGGTGCGCCTGCGCTTCCCGGTCGAGTTCGCCGACCAGTTGGCCGTCCACGTCAACCACCTCAACAAAGCCCTCAAGGAGACAACGGGCCACACGACGTCGGCGCTGCTGGCGGCCCGCCTAACCCAGGAAGCCAAGGCGCTGCTCAAGCATACGCGGTGGAGCGTTTCGGAAATCGCCTGGTGCCTGGGCTTTGAGGAACTGCCTCATTTCATCAATTTCTTCAAGAAGAACGCGCAGACCACGCCCAAAGCTTTTCGAGGCTAATCATTTGATTTTCGCAGCTAGTTGATTGTTTTTTGTAGCCCGGCCGGTTGCCAGCGCCGCGACCTTTGTCTTCTCCACGGGCAGCTAACAGAGCGGTTAACGTCCCTCGGGCGCGCCGCGGCTCCCGCATTTCAGAATGTTCTGAAGGCGACAAAGACAAGGCTACTTTATGCATACTACTTCCATCCTGGTGCTGGGCGCCGGCGAGTTGGGCCTGGCCGTGCTGCGCGGCTTGGCGGCGCACGCCGCCCGGTTTTCTGGTCCATCCGCCCCGACTATTACCGTCCTGCTCCGCCCCGCCGCCCTGGCTTCTCCCGACCCCGTCAAGCAGCGCGACCTCGCCGAGCTGCGCGCGCTGGGTATCCAGTTCCTACCGGGCAATCTGGCTGATTCGGCTACCGAGCTGGCCGCTCTGTTCGCGGGCTT
>CAXUEM010000001.1:42264-48725 GCA_964249885.1 uncultured Hymenobacter sp.
CCGCGGCTTTCAGCTCACGCTCGCCCGCGCCGTGCTCGCGGCCGGCGTCGCGCGCTACCTGCCGTGGCAGTTCGGAGTTGATTACGACCTCATTGGCCGGGGCAGCGCCCAGGATTTGTGGGACGAGCAGCTGGACGTGCGCGACCTGCTGCGCGGGCAAACGCGCACGGAGTGGGTCATCGTTTCGACGGGCATGTTCACCAGCTTTCTGTTTGAGCCAGCGTTTGGGGTGGTCGACTTGGCGCACGACACGGTGCACGCCCTCGGCGACTGGGACACGCGCGTCACCGTGACCACGCCCGAAGACATCGGCCAGCTAACCGCGGCCATTTGCTTTGCCAAACCCCGCATCGTGAACCGCGTCGTGTACACGGCCGGCGACACGCTCACCTACGGGCAGGTGGCGGATCTGGTCGAGGCGGTGCGGGGCCGGCCGGTGCGCCGGGAAGCGTGGAGCGTGGCGACGCTGCAAGACGAGCTGATGCGTGACCCCACCAACGACCTCAAAAAGTACCGCGTGGTGTTTGCGCAGGGCAAAGGCGTGGCCTGGCCCATGCGCGACACCTTCAACGCCCAACGCGAAATCGAGACTGTGAGCGTGGCGCAGTGGGCGCGGGAACAGCTGCGCTAACCCTTGAATCCTCGCCCGCCCGCCACTTCGTTTTCCGCCGTGTTGGGCGCAAGTCGGCGGGCAGGCCCGCCGCACCCACGTTTTTCTGATGTCGAAGGCTTGGGACGCCGACCAAAGCTACGACCCACTTCGGGCTTTTCACGAGCCCCTCCGGCAATTGGACACTGACTCCTTGCCGCTTTTCCTCAACGGCTTACTTGATTTTCTGTGAAAGCCTTCCAACTTGACCAGTTTGGCATCGCCAACTTGCGGCCCCGCGAAGTGCCTACCCCCGTACCGGCGGCCTGGTGAAGAGCGGGCAGCGCGTATTTCCCAATGCGGTAGTGCACCCAAGTCAGGAGGAAATGACGTACTGTTTCAGCGGTGCCCGCCTGCAACAGGCACCGGCCGCGGCCAAGCCTTTCTTCCTGGCCTCCCGGCCCATGCTGCGCCCGTACCAGGTGGCGGGCAAAGTGCAGCCCTTTACGGGCCCTACCCCACTCTTTGCGGGGATGCAGGCCGTGGTAGCCCCCGGCCACACGCCCGGCCATACCGTCTACGTGCTGGAAAGTCAGGGGCAGCAGCTTGCCTTCTGGGGAGACGTGCTCCACGCGGTGGCGGTGCAGCTGCCGCAGCCGGCCGTGAGCTTTCGCGGCGATACCGACCAGGCGCAGTCGGCCGCTACCCGGCAGCAGGACGCCGCCGCTGCTACCACCGGCCAAAAACACTGGGTTACCGGCGCGCACATCTCTTTTCCGGGCATTGGCCACGTGCGGGCCGCCAGCAGGGGGTACGAGTGGGTTCCCCTCAATTATAGTATCAACGGGACGGGTCAATAAGATTTCCCGGTTCAGCAACCTAGTGGGCCAGACCCAACCCTGGGGCGGGCGCAGCAGGTGACTTTCTGCTACGGAATCAGCCCAAGGTTCAGTAAAGCAGTCGGGTATTCTGTGCCATACTGCCAATCAAGACCAGCGCCCGCTAAGTTTTGCCAGCAGCCGAGCCGTTAGGGATTCGTGACCCACACGGAGGCGTCGGTGATAAAGCCCACGTCCTGCATGGCCAGCATGGCCTGAACGACGTGCGCAATTTCACTGGCCCGGAGCTTGCGCTCGGGGTTGGTGACCGGGAAATCGGCTTTGGCGCTGAAGTCCGTGATGACCTCACTCGGGTTGATTTGCATCACCCGCACCTGGTGCGGGCGCAGCTCCGCCCGCCAGCATTCGGTCAGGCCGGCCAGGGCAAACTTGCTGGCCACGTACGCCGACCCGTTGGCATAGCCCCGCAGCGACGCCGTGGAGCCAATGTTGACGATGTTGCCGGTGTTCTGGCGGATGAAATGCGCCGCCGCCCGCTTGCCGACCAGAAAGGCACCCTTCACGTTGACTTCCCACAACCGCTGAAACTCCGCCACGGACGTTTCGACCAGGGGGCTGAAGCGACCAATGCCGGCGTTGTTGACCAGCACATTCAGGCCGCCCAACTGGTGCAGGGCAAAGGCGAAGAGCGCGTCCACGTCCGGCTCCTGGCTCACGTCGGCCCGGTAGCCGAAAACGCCCAGCTCCGTGGCCGCTCGTTGAATTGTCACCTCGTTAGTGCCGCAAATGACCACACTCGCACCCTGGCTCTTAAGTAGGCGGGCAGTTTCGTAGCCAATGCCGCTGCTGCCGCCCGTGATGAGGACTTTGGCTTCTGCAAGGTTCATAAGATGGTTGGTGTAGAGGGTAGCAAGATGCCTGATTTCGGGCCCCGGCCAGGCAGAGGACGGCCCACTGGTTGATAAACTTTAGTGCGGCCTCAGCGTGGCGGTTGCTCGTGTTGGGGTACTACCTCAACACGGTTCCGAAGGCCGCTAAGTCGGCCCCGGTTTTGGCCCCCGCCCCAACCCTGGCATCGTCTTCCAAGTAGTTACACTTTTTCGTGCCGGTAGGGAAGGCGGCCAGTTGCAGCAGTTCGTTCAGGGCTAGGCGGGCTGCCGGGCGACCTCCTCCAGCCGGTCGAGGCAGGCCCGAAAGATGTCGTCGCGCACCCACTTGACAACGGGCGCGGGGTCCCCGTCGACGTCGAAGCGGGCGGTCCACTCGGCGTAGGCGCGGCCGTCGGCCGTTACTTCGTGGATGGTCAGGGTTGCGCTGTAGTCGAGGGTTGGCACCTCGCCCTTGGTCACGGCGTACACCAAGCGCCGGTCGCGGTCCGAAAGCTCCAGCAGCGTCTCTTCAATAAGGGCGCCCTTGGCCACGATGTTCTCCCGCACGGCCCCAACCTGGCCGGGTGCCGACCCATCCGTTAACCGGCATTTCTCGACAAATGGAAACCACTTGTCCAGGGCGCCAAAATCGCGCACCAGCGCCCACACCCGGTCCACGGACGCGTCGATTACTTTGCTATAAATTACGTGTGGCATGGGGGCAGGAAAATTATGGACAGAAAAATCCTCAACTAGTTAGTGGCGCGCACGGACCCAGCAGGGGGTAGACCAGCAGGGGGGAAATACCCCGCCGCGTACAGCTCCTGCAGGGCGTTGGCAGCATTGAGGGCGCGGGGGAAGCCTGCGTGCACGGTGGTGAGGCAGGTAATTTCGGCCGGCTCCGGCTTGATTACGCTTAGCTAAGCGGTTTCATGACATTAAAGTAAACAAGTAGAGAAAGGGATGCAGAAACCATTGGCGCGCTCCAGCTTGATAACGACCTACAGCAGCTTGTCGCAGGTGATGGGCAGCTCGCGGATGCGCTTGCCCGTGGCGTGATACACTGCGTTGGCAATAGCTGCCGCCACACCGACCAAGCCGATTTCGCCCACGCCCTTCGCGCCCAAGGGGTTCACGACGTCGTCTTGCTCTTCCACGAAAATGACGTCGATGTCGTGAATGTCGGCCTGGACGGGCACGTGGTACTCGGCCAGGCTGTGATTCATGAAGCGGCCGAAGCGGTGGTCCATCACCGTCTCTTCCATGAGGGCGGTGCTGATGCCCCACACGATGGAGCCCATAATCTGACTGCGAGCCGTTTTGGGGTTGAGGATGCGCCCGGCGGCTACGGCTTCGACCACGCGCGTCACGCGCACCGTGCCCAGATCCTCGTCGACCAGCACCTCGACGAAAATGGCGCTGTGGGTGTTGGCCGCGTATTGTTTTTGCCGCTCAACGTCGGCCTTCGTAGTGCTCTCGGCCACGAGCTGCGACAGGCGGTGGGCGCGCAGCACCTCGCCGAAGCCCATGCTTTTATCCGGCGCGCGCCGCGCGCGCAGCTGCCCGTCCACGAATTCCACGTCGGCGTCCGCCACTCCCGCCAGGGGCGAGTTGGGCAGTTGCCGGGCCAGGGCCAGCAGCTGACTGCCGAGCAGCCGGCACACCTGCTGCACGGCCGAGCCCACGGAGCCCGCCGTCCACGAGCCGCCCTGCATGGGCGCGTCGGGCAGCGTGGATTCGCCCTGCCGGTACGTGACGGCGGCTAGCGGCAGGCCCAGGGTTTCAGCCGCTACCTGCACCACGATGGTGCTGGTGCCCGTGCCGATGTCGCCGTTCATCCGGTTGGCAATCACGAGCTGGCCGTCGGCCAGGAGCGTAGCGCGGGCACTGGTGCTGGGGGCTTGCAGCGCGTCCCAGATGCCGCCGGCCATGCCCCAGCCCACAAGCTGGTTGCCGCGGCGCATCGAGCGGGGCGCGGGGGTTCGCTGCGTCCAGCCAAAGCGAGCGGCCCCTTCCTGGTAGCACGCGCGCAGACTTTTGCTGGAAAATGGCTTGCCGGTGAGGGCGTTGTGGTCGGCGTAGCTGCGCAGGCGCAGCTCCACGGGGTCGAGGCCGGCTTCGTACGCCATTTCGTCGAGGGCCACTTCCAAGGCAAACGACCCGGTGGCGGGGCCGGGCGCGCGCATGGCGGCCGGCGTCATCAGGTCGAGCCGCGCGATGCGGTGCGCCAGCTGCACGTGGTCGCACTTGTAGAGGATGGCCGACCACTGGGCAATGCTCTCGGCGTATTCTTCAAACTCGGAAGTCCCGTGCAGCACCTCGTGGTGCACGGCGGCCAGCGAGCCGTCGGCATTCGTGGCCAGGCGCATCTGCTGCCGGGCTGCCGGCCGGTAGCTCAGGCCAAACAGCTGCTGGCGGGTGAGCGAAACGCGCACCGACCGGCGCAGCCGCAACGCGGCCAGCGCGGCCAGGTACAGGTGGTACTGCGGGCGCAGGGCAACGCCGAAGGCCCCGCCGGTGAACTTGGAAACCACGCGCACATCGGCCGGGGCCAGATTGAAAACGCGGCACAAGTACTGGTGGGAGTTGGTGGTGCCCTGCGTCTTGTCGTACACCGTCAGGCGCTTAGCTCCGAGATACTCGGCGGTGGCCGCGAAGGGCTCCATCGGGTTGTGGTGCTGCGTCGGGTTGACGTAATCGGCCGCCATGCGGTGGGGCGCGCGCGCCCAGGCTCCGGCGACGGACTGGCCGAAGGCCGGCAGGACGGCGTCGAAGTTGCCAATATTGTCCTTCGGCAGCGCCGCCGGCACGCGCGGCGCGCTCAGGTCGGTGTGGTGGGGCTGCTGCTCGTACTCAATCCGCAGTACGGCCGCCCCGTAGCGGGCCTGCTCAAACGTTTCGGCCACGACCAGCGCGACGGGCTGCATATTAAACTTGACGGCGCCGTCGTAGAACGGCCGAAACGGCGCGCCCTTCGGCGTCAGCTGGTCACGGTAGCTGGCGTCGTCGTCGGGCATCGGCAAGCGGTTTTCGTGCGAAAACACGTCCAGCACGCCCGGCAGCTTCCGCACCTCGTCGGCATGAATCCGGGTGATGCGCCCCCGGGCGATGGAACTCGTCACGGCGACCCCATAGGCGAGGCTCGGTACCGCAAATTCGGCGGCGTAAGGGGCGGTGCCCGTCACTTTGGCCGGGCCGTCAACGCGGCTGGCCGGCTGCCCAATAAGAGGATTCTTGCTCATGGGAGAAGGGAAAAGCTGCTAAAGAGAAAGGAGGAGCACCGAGCGGGACTAGGCCCGCCTCAGGACCGCGTGCCGGCCGTGGCTTGCTGCAAGGCCCGCACGATGGCGCGCCGGGCCAGCTTAATTTTGAAATCGTTGTGGCCGTGCCCTTTGGCTCCGGCCAGCAGCTGGTCGGCCGCTTGGCCGAAGGTGGCCGCGGTGGCGGGCTGGCCGTGGAGCAGCGCCTCGGCCGCCGGGATGCGCCAGGGCTTGTGGGCCACGCCGCCCAGCGCCAGCCGGGCCTCGGTAATGGTGAGGCCGTCCAGCTTCAGGGCGGCGGCCACGCTCACCAGGGCAAAGGCGTAGCTGGTCCGGTCGCGCAGCTTGAGGTAGCGCGAGTGCGCCGCGAACCCCTGCGCGGCGGCCGGCAGCTCGATGGCCGTAATCAGCTCGCCGGGGACCAAATTATTGTCGCGCGCGGGCGTGGTGCCGGGCAGGCGGTGGAAGTCGGCAAAGGCCAGGGTGCGCTCCCCCTGGGGGCCCTGCACCCGCACGGTGGCTTCCAAGGCGGCCAGGGCCACGCACATATCGGACGGGTGGGTGGCGATGCAGTGCTCGCTGGTGCCCAGAATGCCGCACACGCGGTTGTAGCCGCCAAGGGCCGAGCAGCCCGAGCCCGGCTCCCGCTTGTTGCAGGGCGTGGTGGGGTCGTAGAAATAGTAGCAGCGGGTGCGCTGCATGAGGTTGCCGCCGTCGGTGGCCATGTTGCGCAACTGCGGACTGGCCCCGGCCAGAATGGCCTGGGCCAGCAGGGGGTAGCGTTGCTCGACTTCGGGGTGGTAGGCGGTGTCGGCATTGGTGGCCAAGGCGCCGAGGCGCAGGCTGCCGCGGGGGCCAGTTTCGATGGCAGTCAGTGGCAGGCGGTTCAGCGCCACGAGGTGGG
>CAXUEM010000001.1:48735-53307 GCA_964249885.1 uncultured Hymenobacter sp.
GTGGCCGGGGTGGGGGCGGATGGCCGCGGCCACGGCTGTGGGGCGGTAAAAGGTGAATGGATGCATGGCAAGGGAGCTTAGCTGGTGGGGTTGTTCACGACCTGCTGCACGGCCGCCAGAATGTGGGGGTAGGCGCCGCAGCGGCAAAGGTTGCCGCTCATCAGCTCCCGGATTTCGTCGGGCGTTTTGGCCTTGCCTTCGTTGAGCAGCCCTTGGGCTGAGCAAATCTGCCCCGGCGTGCAGTAGCCGCACTGAAAGGCGTCGTGGTCGATAAAAGCCTGTTGCAAGGAACTGAGTTGGCCCATTTTCCCCAGGCCCTCGATGGTAGTAATGCGGGCACCTTCCTGCATCACGGCCAGCGTCAGGCAGGAGTTGATGCGCTTGCCATCCACGAGCACGGTGCAGGCCCCGCACTGCCCGTGGTCGCAGCCCTTTTTGGTGCCCGGCAAGTGCGCGTACTCCCGCAGGGCGTCGAGCAGCGTCGTCCAGGGGGCTATTTGCAAACTGGTTGACTGGCCGTTGATGAGCAGCTTAACCGCTTCCGGGCCCAGCCCGCGCGTGGCCGGCTCCACGGGGTCGCAAGCGGTGAGCAGGGCCGTGGGCAGCAAGGCCAGCCCTGCCAGCAACGACGATTGCTTTAAAAACACCCGGCGCGACTCGCCGGCGCGCTGCTCGATGTCGTTGCGCCAGGAGAAGGTGCGCAGGGAGGTGTTGGCGGCCATCAGAAAACGCTAAAAAAGTGAATAAAATAAAGGAGAAAGGGCGTCCGCATCGTCGCCACAACGTTCCAATCTTCGGCTGCCAATTCCAATTTCTGGACTGCTAGCTTTCCAAAGCTGCTTCCGCTGGAAGCGCCTGTAACGGCCAGGCGGCGCTGGTCGGGGGCGGCTTTCGATAGCTACGCCTTCAGCATAATAATACTTTACTGATTGCTATAAAGCGCCGGCCTGCTGTTGTCTGCAAAAGCAAACGGCGGCTATTTGCCGGCGGGAATGCGGTTGATGACGTCCATGTAGGCCGCCATGTCCAGAAAAGCCAGGGCCTTGGTGATGCGGCCGTTTTGCACCGTCATCACCCAGTTATAGGTGTTGCGGTAGGGCTGGCCGTCTTTGGCGGTGGCCGTCCCGTCCCAAACGGCCACTACCACGTCGCCCTCAGCGTAGAGGCTGCGCACCTTGGGCACGATGGGGGTGGCGAGGCGGACGGTTAACGGGGCCGCGGCCTGGTCGAGGAAGGGCTGTTTGCCGGTGTACGTTTTGGAGTAGGGCGAGCTGCCGGCAATGGTCCACTCGATGTCGTCGGCCAGCAGGTCGAAGAAGTTGCCGGTGCCGGCCGCCCACTGGTCGAAGGCCCGCTGAATCAGTTGTTTGTTTTGGGCGGCGCGGCTCGGGGCGAACTGGGCGCTGGCCGGGGCCGGCAGCCCCAAGCTGACAAGTCCAAGCAAAGCGGCCAGGGTTAGCAAGCGGCGGCGGGTGACGATAGGGAGCATGGCGTGAGGGGTTGGTGAAAGATTAAATGGTGGTCCAGGGTGGGGTGCTGAGGGTGCGGCCCAATTACGACGAGTGATTGTTCCATAGGTCTACTTCTCCGAGGCGGTCAGCTCCTTGGGTGGCGAGCATCCAGCCCGGGTATTCCGGCGGCAAGGCGCTGACCTCATCCAGCTGATGAAGTTCGTCCGCGCTCAATTGCACCTCCATTGCCGCCACGTTGTCTTCCAGCTGCTCCTTCCGCTTGGCCCCAATAATGACCGAGGTAACGACCGGCTTTGACAACAGCCAGGCTAGCGAGATGCGCGCCGCACTGCACTGGTGCCTTTCGGCAATGGGGGCAAGCACATCGAGGACATCCCAAGCGCGTTCTTTGTCGACAATGGGGAAATCAAATGTGGAGCGCCGGGAGTTGTCCGGATTCTGGTTGTCCCGGCTGAATTTACCGGACAGCAGGCCACCCGCCAACGGACTCCAGACCAACAAGCCCATTTTCTCTTCCCCGAGCAGCGGAACCAGTTCCCGCTCGATGTCTCGGCCCGCCAGGGAGTAATACGCTTGCAGCGAGTCAAAGCGGGCCAGGTTCTTCGCCGAGGAGATACCCAAGGCTTTGGCCAGCTTCCAGGCCTGCCAGTTGGAACAGCCGATGTAGCGCACTTTTCCTTGCGTGACCAAGTCGTCCAGCGAACGTAGGATTTCGTCCGTAGGCGTCAGAACATCGTTGGCGTGAATCTGATACAGGTCGATGTAATCGGTTTGCAGGTTTTTCAGGCTGGCCTCGATGGCGTCCATGATGTGCTTGCGCGAGGCGCCGACATCGTTACGGCCGGGGCCGGTCCGGGAGTAAAACTTCGTAGCGAGCACCAAGTCCTTGCGGGCAATAGCCAGGTTTTTAAAGGCCTGGCCGAGCGTCCGCTCGCTTTCACCGCCTGAATACACGTCCGCCGTATCGAAAAAGTTGATACCCAGGTCGTACGCCGTTTGGACAAGGCTGTCGCCATCGGTTTGCCCGACTTTACCAATGCTGGCGTACACGCCCGTTCCCGAGCCCATCGTCATCGTGCCCAGGCTCATTCTGGAAACTAGCAGCCCGGTGTTGCCTAATGTTGTGTATTCCATTTCTTTGTTTTTTGGGTTTGGAGTTGATTTTTTAGGTAGTATCCACCCCCTTGGCTGCCCGAAGGCCCGCGGGAGCCGAGCGCTGGCTAACTGGGCTGGACGCTTCCCCTCACCAAGCGATGGGCTGGTCCTGATAATCCACGAATACTTGTTCCCGCCTGCCCGTTTCAAAGTGTCGCTCGACGACATCGGCGACGCCCCGCACGCTGGTGTCCACCTCAATCTCATAGTCCACGGTGCCGTTGAGCGTGCCCATGTCGGTGTTGACCCAACCGGGGTGGATGTTGAGCACGGCGTGGTGCAGGTCGGCGTACAGGCCGCGCGTCAGCATGTTGAGGGCCGCTTTGCTGGCCCGGTAAATGTCCATGCGGCCTTCCACGTTTTCGGCCACGCTGCCCCGCAGCGAGGTGGAGAAAGCCACCAGGCCGCCGGTTTCCGGCAGCCGGTGGGCCAGCGTGCGGGCCAGCCGGACCGGGCCAATGGCGTTGGTTATAAAGGTGAAGGCGACTTCGTCGGGCGTAACCTCCAGCACCGACTGGTGCGCCGGTCCCCACACGCCCGCGTTCAGGTACAGCACGTCGAACTTATGGTGGCCCAAGGCCTGCTCGAACGCCTTCACCGAGTCCGCGTCTAAAATATCCACTCGCTCGACAAGCAGCCGGTCCGGGTTTAAGGCGCCTACGGCGGTCAAGTCGGTGACGTCATCGGTCAGCCGGCCGGTGGCCGTAACGTGGTAGCCGCGGCCGAAAAACTCCCGGGCCAGCCCCAGGCCAATGCCTTTGTCAGCCCCAATAATGAGAATGCGCTTGTTGTTTTTCATCATGATTTAAGTGTTAAATAGCTGAGCAAGCAGGTTGTAAAGCCGCTCATCGGGCGGTGTAGCCACCATCGGCTAGCACAATGGCGCCGGTCATGAAGCTGGCGTGGGCCGAAGCCAGGAACACGACGACGTTGGCAATTTCTTCGGGCTGACCGGCCCGCCCGATAGGCTCCTGCGCGCCTGATTCCCGGAGCGAGGCTCGCCCGTTGGCTCCGAACGGGTCCAGAATGGGCGTCTCGATGACGCCGGGCGCCACGGCATTGACCCGGATGTGGTGGGGCGCTAGTTCCAGGGCTAGGCTTTGGGTGAAGGAGTTGACGGCGCCTTTCGAGGTGCAGTAGGCCACCAGGTTGGCGATGCCGACGACCCCGGAAATGGAGCTGACGTTGACGATGGCCCCGCCGCCGCGCCGCCGCAGGGCCGGCAATGCGGCCCGCGCGTGCACGAACATGCCCTTCACGTTATCGGCCAGCAGGTGGTCCCAGTCCTCGTCGCTCAGGTCGGCAAAGGGTTTGGGCAGGGTCCGGCCCGCGTTATTGATGAGGATGTCCACGCCGCCAAATTGCGCTTCGGCCAGGGCAACGGCCGCTTCCGCAGTGGCGGCAGCGGCGACCTCGCCGGTCAGGGTGCAAACGAAGCCATCCGCGCCGGCCAACTCCCGGACCGCCGGATTAATATCCTCGGCCACGACGCGGGCCCCCGCGGCAACCAGTTGAGCGACGACGGCCCGGCCAATCCCGCCGGCCGCCCCCGTCACGATGACTACTTTGCCGGTTAAGTCAATTTGCATGATAGGGCTCGTTTACTGGAAGTAGCCGGGTAGAAAAAGTAAAGACCCGACGTTACCGGCTGCCTCACCGGCGCCCCGGATAAGGCAGTGCTTGCTTATTTCTTATCGCGGCGGTAGAGCACCATGCCGCCGTGGTAGAAGATGCCGTTGCGGAACTCGCCGTCGGCCGTGAAGCCGGTGTCGTCCACGTAGTCGATGTGGTGGCCGGTGAGGGTGTAGCGGCCCTGGTAGGCGCTTTCGCGGCTGCCGCGGGCCTCGTCGTAGCGGCCGTTGGGCAGCAGTTCGTGGCGGACGCGGCCGTCTTTGGTGACCCACATACCCACGTAGGATTGCGGGGTGGGGGCCGTGATTTCCAC
>CAXUEM010000002.1:0-21950 GCA_964249885.1 uncultured Hymenobacter sp.
TTCTTGGTGTGGTCGTCCTGGTTGCGCGCCACCACATTGAACACCAGGCGCCGGTAGAGTTCCCCCACGGCCGGGTGCGGCAGCCGCAGCTTCAGTAGAACCTGAAAGGCCTGCTCGTAGGTGTAGAGCCCGGGTTTGTTGTAATCAAAGTGCGCCAGTCCGCAGAGCGTTTGCATGTGCAGCCGCTGGCTGCCATTTATCCGGTCGAATCGCCGCGTCATGAAGTGTGCCCGGCCATTCTCCTCCAGCAATTGGCAATCACTCATCTGCAACCCCGCCTGCCGGGCCATCAGATGGTAGGCGTACTCGATGCGGCCGTACCCGGCCGGGTCGCCCAGGCTGGCATTAGTCACCCCGTCGAGTTTGAGCAGCCAGTGCTCAAAGCCAGCGGGGGCATCTACCTGCCCGGAGCGAACTGCTTTGGTGGTGGCATTATAGGCAATCACCGCCTTGGCCCGGGCGCCGCCGGCGGAAGTGCCTACGCTGATGATTTCCTCCAGGCCCTTGGCGGCATTAGTCGCTAGCGACGTGTTCAGGTCCTCCCGGTTGGTGAGAACCTGCCGGGCAAATCTTACTAGCTCTCCCACTTCCAGTGCGGCCCCTTTTTCCAGCGCGGGCTGCGAGGCCGGTTCGTACACCAGCGCGCCCATACCCCGGTGACCCAGGTAGCACAAATGCTCCACCGGGGTGAAGGAAGCCGCATTCCGGCCCTTGGAGGCCAGCCAGGCATCGATAAGCTGACGCCCGTACCGGTCGGGTAAGCTATCGGCCAGTAGACCCGGCAGCCCTTGGTAGGTGTCCCGGTTAAGGCTGGGGAAATCAAAGTTGCGCGACCGGCGCCCCACCGGCAGCGGCAGCGCAATCGGCGCCAGCTCCAGTCCCGAGCGAACAAACGAGGGCTCGTACTCAAAGACGCCAACCCGGCGCTTGTCATCCCACAGCACGGCCCCGACAGATTTGCCCCAGATTGAAACGGTGGCCGTAGTCATGCTACTCATACGCCCGTTACGGAAGAGCCTTCGTTCCGGCGGCTGGCCCGTTGCCGCCGCTGGCGCGCCAGGCGTACCGCCTGCAGTGGGCTAATGGTGGCCGACTCTTCCAGCACTTCCAGCACATCGAGCCGCCCCAGCGCGCGTAGCAGCTGCACTAGCGTGAGCGTGGAGGCCGGCCGGCCGTTTTCAACCTGGCTGATGGTGAGCCGGCTTAAGCCCGCCTGAGTTGCCAGTTCCTGCTGCGAGATGTCCTGGTTCAGCCGCATAAGCTGCAGGTTGCGGCCGATTTCCTTTATTGCGGCCACGTCTGATAAAGCGTACCAGTCCATAATGATAGGTTTAAGCAGCATCAATTAACTGTTTTGCAATTAATGCAACGTAAAGATAGCATTAATCGAGATAACCACAGGCCAATTAACTAAGCGATAATGATGCGCGCACTCTACATTAAATTCAATCTGCCACTTAATGATGCGCGAAGACTACCTTACGATATTTACCCAAATCACGTAGATGAAGAGTTCCTTTGCTGCATAAGAGCAGAGAATTAGAGTACAGGCAGGCTGAATACCTGATTCACCTTAAACCGGGAGGTGAGGGGAGGTGATTATAACAAGGGATTGTGCTCGTCGTTGGTATCAGCCTGCACTCTAAACCGCTCATTCATGAACTTCCTCACCGCACCGGGATTAGGAAAGCGGGCATTGTTCTCCAGCCCAAAAGCGCTCAATGAAATCAAGGGCATTTGCTCTAAGCTCATTCTAAATTCAGCCGATTGGAATGCCTGTAGAGGAAATTCCATCTGCAGTTCCACTTCGTCTCGTTGTAGGATGCGCTGAAACTCCACTTTTAAGGCCGCTTGGTGTTCAGCTGATGTCGCAAATTCGCGCCCCTCAATAATTCGGTTCGCTTTGTAGGAAACCATGAAGTTCATCATGGCCACCACAATTTGCCAGTCGGGCCAGCCTTCTTCCCGCAGGCCTTTCAGCCAGAGGCCATAGCCGGCATCCTGCTTGAGGCGAGTGAGCGTTTGGTGGATGATGCGCCCCGCTTTCTGGAAACGATTCCCAATATGTTGGATGGCGCTTGAAGAATCGTATTTCTTACTAATGCCCGCTTTCAACTGCATAAACGGGTTAGGCAACGGGAAATCGGGTAAATCCGTCGGGGCAGAGAAGGTATGGCGACCAAACGATTCGAAAGATTCTTGGGAGAGCAGCGACCGGTACATGCGCTGGTAGGATGTTGCCTGCATGGATTTTGCACCCAGGTTGCTTTCGGTGAAAAGACCCCAGAAAGCGTCGTTGAACTCGCCTGCAGGCAATAGGCTGATGTCCTGCAGGATAGCTTTCATCGCAACGCTTACAAATGCGGACCCCAGTTTTACTACCTCATAGTCCGAGCTGTCAACCCGTTGCACAAAAGCCTTCCACTTCGCTTTCCTATTGTCCGGCAACTGTTCTGGTTGACGGGGAGCATCAGTCATTTCCAGGGTAAGGTCAACCATGCCGCTGGGCAAATGAAAGTCTACCTTGGAAAGCGCTATTTCTACCAGCAATACCTGAAGCATGGCGCAGAAGTCCTCGCCCAGGGCGGTCATTTCGTACGAGTTAGCAAAATGCACGTGCCATTCCATTCCCAGGGCATGGAATCGGACGGTGCGCCCGGGCCCCATATCGTTAAGCGGCGCATCCGCAAAGTTTCTGGTCAGGCCAGCTCGCAGTTTAGCTTCCGGCAAATCCGCCTCAAGTACGACCAGCAACTCATCCAGGTACTCTTCCTTTATATACCCGGTCTCCGCTAATTTAGCTTGGGCCATGACCTGTAGCTCCGGGGCTAGAAGGGGCGCAGCGTACAGCAGGAAGCCATAATTCAGGATGTTTTTCTGGGGCATCTCGGCTCCTTCCGCATCGATAGGCTCGGGGTCGAACTCGTGTCGCGTCATCATGTAAAGCTCAAAGTCCAGCAGGGCGCTAAACCAGGCACCTTGGATGAAATCAGCGTGGAAAACCATGCCGATTCCCTGAGCAATTCGCTTGACTAGTTTTCGGCTGCTTTTCTGCCAGCTGACCCATGTGGCCCACAGCCCGTAATACTTTGCTGCGAAGTGCATGTCGAGGGCGCCATAGACCTGGGCAATGTTCAGTAAAGCCAGGGTGTAGCCCTCGAACGTTTCGTCCTGAAGCCACAGCGCTTTAGCTTCGTGAAAATCCCGGAGCGCTTTGAGGAGGGCAGTGGAAGTTTTAGCTTCCAGGTAAGCAGTGCCTGAGGCCACCAGGCGGCGGGCCCGCTCATGCGCACCCCTCTTCTTTTCGACCACGACATCAAGTCGGCTGACAAACCCTTTGAATGCTTCAATGAGGACCTCGTTTTCCTCTTCATCCCCCTTAATTAACAGGCGAATGTGAGTGTGGATACGATTGCTCAACTGCGTCGCATTGTAGAGCCGGGCCTGGTCCAGATGCGCCAACAGCTGCTCCAAAGGCCCCATAATTTTGGCCACGTTGGCCTCGCTCCGGTCGTGACTCCCGGCAAAGAAAGACAGGTTAGCGGAGCATTCCAATAGCCGGCATAAATCCGAAGAATTATTCGTCTGGCTCAGGAGCTGGTCCAGCTGAAGCTTGAATTGTTGCAGCCAGCCTGCGGTTTCTGCGGGGGTTAACGCGGACTTCTCGTTCAACGCCGAGGCCATCACCAGGAAAAGCAGGCTTTGAATATCCTCGAAATCCCCGGCGGCGGTGAAGGCGGAGAAGTCGCTGAAATACTCCCGGATAGGTTCTTCCAATCCAAACAAATCACCAAGAGCCGGCATTAAATACGCCGTGGGCCGCATGCGGAGCCAGAGCAGTTCGTAGAGTCCTTTCTTGCGAAGGTCGGGCTGCTTTTGCTGTTCCAAGTGAGTGATATACCAGGTGAGCAAGCCAATCCAGAACGCGTCGTGAGACTGCAGATTCTTGGCGGCACGGCAATACGAAACGGCCTGCAGCACCTCGTAAAACTCACCGATGCGAAAATCTGCCGGCTGACCGATTTCGTTCCACTTGGTAAATACTTCGTGGTACCACAGGTCTTCCAAAGTGCCCGCCTGGAGCAGCAGGTTCGTCAGCTCCCCATTTACCAGCTTACGGTCCTCTGGCGCCTGCTCAGAAGCCTTGATATCCACCCGCATGCATAGCATGCCCAAAAAGCCCTTGCGCCGCTCCCTGGGCATGTCCGGCAGCTGCGCCACCAACTCTTCGAGGCGGGCAATGGTGCCCTTGAAGGCCTTGTCCGGGCTCAGCCCATCAAAGCGCCATTTGATGCGGCGCGTGAAATCATCCCAGTCCTGGTCAGTAAGCTTCTGAAAGACAGCAATTGCCTCCTGTAATACCTGCTCTTCGGCCGCTATCACCAAAAGGGCCGGAGCGTCCTCCGCTTTCTTCTTCAGCCTTTCGGCGAGCTGGTCAGCCAATTGCGTGGTGCGCTCGGCCACATAGGACGTGACAAGTGCTTTTACCTTTATAGCACATTCGGTCAGCAGGGCATCAGGAAGAGCACCTTGGCTGGCCACCCAGCGGCGCAGCAAATCAGACTCATTGCCCTCGCGATGCTCCGCAACGCGACTATTGGCTTCAAAGACAAACTCCTTGTCCTTCGCCGCATAATCCGTCTTAACGTGCAGCATAAAGAAGTGCGCCACGGCCTTCTGTATCTCCTCACTACGAAAGGAAAAAGGGGTGGAGTACAGTTTCAGCTGGCGGAACGTAGCGGCTTGCGTTAGCTCGTTGTGCTGAAAGATATCCTCTTCATAGTCGCAATAAATCGCTTCGTCAACGTGGTCGAGATAGTTTTCAAGCCACGTTTCAACGGTTTTAAACACCTGATACTGGTAGCCCCGCATCGAAGCGCTGGCATCGGTGTTTTTGGCAAACAGGAAGAGTTTAGAAATGCTCATCTCGTAAAGACATTAGCTGACTGAGCGCGCAATCTTGCGCATGGCCGCGGGCGAGTCGCCAAACTTGCACAGCGCCTCGCAGTGCTGGCTTAGCTCGGAAAACAGGATGTAGTGAATGGTCGCCCCCGCCGCCCGGATGACTGGCCGCGAGAGCTGCGCCTGCACCTCCTTCTCGCGGGCGTTGGGCACCACCAGATACAGAGCTGTTTCGTGCTCGGACATGGAAAACGCCAGGTCCGTCAGGCGCAGGATGCCGCTGTAAATGCTGGTGCTCTTCTCCACCTCGAAAGCCGCCACCACGCGGCTCGTGCCGGGGGCAAACCACACGATGTCAATCAGGCGAATGGTGCTGGCCACATCGGCCGGCACGGGCAAATCGGGGTGCTGGTCGAGGTAGAGAAAGGAAAGCTTCTGGCCGTGGCAGAGCCGGTTGCGGTCGTTGATGGCTGTCGTCACGTCGCAGCCCAGGCCCTTGCCGATGCGCAGCAGGTGGTGCTGCATCTGGGTGTGCTGGTTCTGGTCCTGGGCTTCGGTCTGCACCTCCTGGTGGCGCTTGCGGGCCTGCTGCTGGTACTTGTCGCGCTCCTCGTCGGTGGTGAACTGCCGGTCGCCGGCAATCATCTTTTTCACGCCCACGTCGAAGAGCAGGCCGGCCAGCGCGCCGTAGTCCAGGCTTAGGTGCTGGCGGTGGGCCAGGTTCAAATAGCGCAGCTGCTCGCGCATTCGCAGGTACTCCGGCCAGGAGCCCAGCTTGATTTTCTGGCCAAACAAGGCATTGAAGCCGTTAACAATGGCCGTGTTGCAGGGCGGCATCAGGGTCGGGTGCAGGAAATACAGGATGCTGGCCACGGCCGGCCCCAGCCCCTTGATTTTGCGGCGGTCGAGTAGCTCAATTTCCTTGAGCAGCTGCTGCTCGGTGGTGGCGGCCAGGAAGCTTTCCAGAAATTGACCGAAGGCGCGCTTGTTGTCCTCGTGCTCGTAGATGTCGGGGATGCGCAGCTTGGGCTTCCAGTAGAAGGGATGGGCCGCGCCCTGGAACACTTGCTTTTGCTCACTGATGACACTGAGCACGAACTCCAGCGAGGTGCCCTTAAAGTCGTTGCCGAAGCTACCCGCCTTGATGTCCTTAACCACCTGCTGCACCCCGCGCTGGATAGAGCGAAAGGCTTTCAGGTGCTCTTCGTTGTTGATAAACCAGGTATTATAGACGGATTCAGAGTCGGCCTTGTATTGCTGGATAAGGGGCGGCAGGGCGGCGGACATAAAGGAGCGTAAGGCCAATATAGCGGCTAAGATGCACAGAAGCGCGCAATGGCGTTCTGCTTCGACCAAACGCGTCATTTAAGGTCTGGCCGCTCGGCACTTGCGTACTCCGCAGGGAAGGCGTGTGGGGGAGCTATTTAGTCCCGCTCTGCTTTTCTGACGCATTTGGCACAAATGATGTCTACTGCTCAGTAAGCCCTGGCAATTCCGTGCCGGTAGTATCCTCGCTGTCGGCCACCGGTTACCCTACCGGTTGCCAAGTCCCTCACCACCCTAACTTTTCCTCATGAAATTTTCGCATTTCCTGCTGGCCGCCACGTTGCTGGCTGCTCCGCTTTCTCTTTCGGCCCAGCATACCCACAAGCCTGGTGCTGCTGCCCACGGTCACAAGGCCGCGGGTGAAACCCATGCGCACAAGGCTCCCCACGGCGGCACGGTGCGCACGGCCGGCAAGTACCACATCGAGCTGGTACAGCACGCCAGTGAGGTGCACGTGTACCTGCTCGACGGCAAGGAGAACGCCTTGCCCGTTGACCGCACCACCGGCTCCGTCATGCTGCTAAGCAGGACGGGGAAAACCAGCACGGTGAAGCTCACGCCCACTGGCGACCATTTGGTGGCCGCTCTTCCCGCCGGCTCGATGCTGCGCACGGCCATCGTGAGTGTGAGAGCCAACGGCAGCTCGCTCAGCGCCCGGTTTGAAAAGCTGGACGCGGCCGCCAAAGCCGGCAAGATGGTTGGCACGGCTTACGAGTGCCCCATGAAGTGCGAAGGCTCCGCCAGCGACAAGCCCGGCAGCTGCCCCAAGTGCGGCATGGCCCTCGTGAAGAAAGCCTAACTCGCAGCCCTATACTGACAATGCCACGCCCCAGCGGGGCCTGGCGAAAGACCATGAGCCGGTCCATCTTACTGATGGGCCGGCTCTTTTCATTCAGACACATGGGAAACCTGCGCCGTGATTTCCCTGCCCGCGCCGGGGACTAAAAGAACACGCTGGCGTTAAGCTTCAGGAAAAAGGGCGTGCCAGGGGTGAAGTGCAGCTCGTCCACCGACGTGCCCACGGGCTCGGTGCGCAGGCGGGTTTCAGTGGCGAACTGGGCCTGGTTCCATTCCACGTTAAGCAGGTTCTCGGCCGTGGCCCCGATTTGGAAGCGCTTGGTGGTGTAGTTGGCCACCGCGTCGAGCAGGAAATAGCCGCGAGCCGTGATGCTGCCGTCGTCGTTGGCAGGGCGGTCGTCGATGTAGCGGTAGCGCAGCCCGGCGTTCACGCCCTTGCCGGCCTTGTAGGTCAGCCCGGCAATGCTGGTAAGGCTGGGCGCCAGGGGAATAAAGTTGGCCCCCTCGGGCGCCTCGACCTGCCGGCCGCGGTTGTAGTTCACGTCCAGGTCGGCAAACAGGCGGGTGCTCAGCTGGTAGCGGGCGGCCAGGTCTATGCCGAAGCGGCAGGTGGGGCCGGTGCTTTCCGTGATGCCCTCGTCGCCCACGTACACCAATTCGTCCTGCAGGTGCAGGGCCCAGGCTGCCACGTTCACCACCAGGCTGGGCACGGGCTTGAAGGTGCTGCCTGCCTCGTAGCCGATGGCCCGGGGCAGGATGTTGGCCTGGGGGTCGCGCACCACGGCGCGGGCGTCATTGGAGTGAAAGCCGAAGCCCGAGCGCACAAATAACTGCGCCTCTTCGCCGAGCTGGTAGTAGAGATTGAGCTTGGGCGACACGCGCGCGGCGGCCGTGCGCCCGGAGATGCCGGCGTCGCGCTGGTCGCGGTAGCGGAAGCGGAACACGTCCAGGCGCAGCGCCGCGTTCACGGTCAGGCGCTCGGTCAGGGTCAGGGTTTCATCGAGGTAGGCGTGGAAGTTTTGCAGGTTCACCCGCCCGCTCACGGTGGTGTCGGTCACCACGCGCTGCACGGCGTTGAACAAGGTCACGTCGGTGGCATCGATGCGCGTGCCCACCCCGAGGGTGGTACGCAGGGTGCGGGCCCCGAGCTGGGTGGCGCGCTCGTAGGTGCCAGTGTAGCCGTAGATGTCCCGGTTGTCGGTCTGGAAGATGCCGTCGCCCTGTTCGGGATTGTTGAGGAAGAACGTGAAGTTGGAGTGCAGCCCGAAGTTGTAGCGCGAGTAGTAGGCCTGCTGGCGCAACACGGCATCGCCGGGCAGGCCGGTGGTGAGAATAACCGAGGCGTTGGTGCGGTCGGTCTGGCCGCCCTCGCTGGGGTCAATGCTGCCGTAGCGCGAGATGATGCCCTGCTCCACGCCCCGGTCGGGAATCTGGCCGCTGGCGTCCCAGTTCGAGGTGAAGTGCGAACCCAGCAGCGTGAGCGAGGTCCGGTCCGAGAGCTGCCCGGTGTACTTGGCCAGCCCGTTGAAGCGCTTGAAGTTCTGGGGCTGGTCGAAGTAGGCGTTGGAGTACAGGTACTCGGCCGCCACGTAGGCACTCTCGGACTTCTTGGAAAACAAATGCCGTTTGTCGTTGCCCAGCAAATCGAGCATTACCAGGCCGCGGTAGGTGTCGAACTGGCCCACTTCTACCTTCACCTGGCTTTGGTCGAGGCGGGTTTTGGTGAGAAACTCGCCCGCGCCAGCGGTGGCAAAGTCACCGAAGCGGGCCGTGTAGGGCCCCTTGTACACCTTGAGCTGCTCTACCGTCTCGGGTATTACGAAGTGGAAGTCGGCGTAGCCCTGGCCGTGGCCGTGGCTGGGCATATTCACCGGCAGCCCGTCGATGCTCACGGCAAAGTCAGTGCCGTGGTCCACGTCGAAGCCGCGCAGAAAAATCTGCTCGGCCTTGCCGCCGCCCGCGTGCTGGGCAATAAACAGGCCCGGCACCAGCTGCAGCAGGTCCTGAGCCGAGTTGACGGGTCGCAGCACTTTGTCAATCTGGCTGATGGCAGCCAGGCTCTGGTTCGGGTCGCCGGGCTGGCTTACCGTTACCTCGCTCAGACTCAGTGCCACCGTCGGCAGAGCAAGAGAGAGGGTCTGGGTTTCGCCCGTCGCCAGCGTTACCGGCAGGGACTGCGCCCGGTAGCCCAGGGCGCCCACGCGCAGCCGGTAGGTGCCGGCGGCCAGGTTGCTCAGCTTGAAGAGGCCCAGCGCGTCGGTGACCGTGCCGCCGGGCTGGCCTTCCAGGCCCACGCTCACCCCGGGCAGGGGCTGGCCGGAAAGGGAGTCGGTGACTGTGCCGCGCAGTGTGGCCATGCCTTGGGCACCCGCGCGCCCGATAGTGAGAAAAAGCAGGAACAGTAGCAGCGCAGCCCGGCTTTGGAGCAGGCGCCGTGAAACGCAGGAGAAAAAATGTAGCATCCGGTTAGAGTAAGGAAGACGTGGACACACCCGCCCTCGCGGGAGCCCCGCAAAAGCATCGTATGTCGCCGGTCTGGTTGAGAAAAAGACCTCTGAGTAGAAACCAAACAGAGCGCCGGAGCGCCGGCCTGGCCCTGGGCACACGGAAGCAACTACCGTTAAACAGGCAGTTGGCCGCTCCTACAGGCCCGCAGTTGACTTATCCCCGACAGGGCGGCAGGTCCACCTGCCCCCGGTAACCGGTTGGAATCCCCACCGCACCGGCTTCTGTTCGGGTAACAACCCGCGGAAACCTGGTCACGGCAACCAGCTCCCGAAATTGGGGCAGGCAGTGTGCATCCACCGCCTTCAGGGCGGACAGCACCGCGCTGAGCGTCGGCCGCTCGCCCTGCTTTTTCACTTGATACTGCACCCCGTTGCAGCTATCGAAACACCCTACCCGCAACCGGTTTATCAATTGGCAGTCGTGCTTGTGCTCATAATCAAAAGGTCGCTCCACCACTTGGGCCGGCCGGGCTACCAGGCCGGCGCCCACTACCAGCAGGTAGTTGAGCAGCAGAAGCAAAACCAGGTAGGGGCGGAGCACGGTGATGGGCGGGGCAGAAGGGTATCAGGAGGCTGCAAGCTACTACGGGTAAAGTAATCCGGGTAGATTCATCCGATGGTTAGGGCAAAAAGCTGGCGCAGGTAGGTCTGCCACGAGCTATAAATGCAGAGTTAGCGCTCCCGGCCCAGCAGTTTCCGCACCCGGTTGCGCAAGGCATAAATACGGGAGTTGACGTAGCACTCGCGGCAATGGCTGAAGTTCCACAGGCAGTCCACCGTGTCCGTGAACAGGTGGAAAAGCAGGCCCACGGCGACAATCTGCGTGGCCGGCAGCAACAGCAGCAGCGCATACACCGGAATGGCGTAAAAGGAGTGCAACGGGTGATACCCTATGCTGCAGCGCAGCGGGTCGAAGATGGGTTTGGCCAGCAGGTGGTCCAGGTCGATGAGCATCGTGGCCAGCATCATCAGGTAGGCGGTTTGCCACATTAAGGGGAAAAATACCAGCGCCAACACGACCGGGAACACAAAGTGCAGGCCGTAATGCACCAGCGTCTGGGCGCTGAAGAGCTTGGGGGAGGCGTACTGGCGGGGCCCGCCTAGTGCCATCAGTGGGATGGCGCTACGCGCGGTATCTCCCGACGTTGCTTTTGCATCTCGCTGGCCCGACTCGCCCGCTAACTTCTTAGCCTTCTTAGGCACACGGCCGGTTACGCCCACGACCGGAGACTGCACTTCCGCCTTTGGCCGCTTCTGCGCAATAACAGGTTGCTCCTGGGCGGCAACCGTCGCCGTGTCAACATGAGCGCGGTGGACTGGCCGCGGATGGCGGTACCCAGCAGCAGCTGGAAACGCAGGGACTACAGCCGATGACCGGCAACTGGCCAGCGCCAAAACCAGACCAGCGGCAATGGCTAGAACAAGGCGGAAAACAGGTAATGGAAGTAAGGTGAAACTTTGCATAAAGTAAGCCGGCTGTCGGGCTACCTGGCCACTCACCGTCCGGTATAAGCAAAAAAGGCAGCTCTTATAGAGCTGCCTTTTTTGCTTACATTACGACCACAATCTAGCGGTTGCGCGAAAGCCAGCTCTGCAACTCGGCAATCTCCTGCCGCTGGTCAGCAATGATGGCCTGCGCCATCTGGCGCATGGTGGCGTTGCGGCCGTGCTGGAGCAGCGCCTCCGAGTTGTCGATAGCTGCCTGGTGGTGGTCGACCATCATCTGGGCATAGTCTACATCGGTTCGCATGGTCATGGCGCGCGCGTTCGTGGCGGCCATCATCTTGTCCATATTAGTTTTCTGAATTTGGTTAAACTGCGGCACCAGGGGCTGCATGGGCTGGTGCCCACTCAGGAAGGTGTTGAATTGCGCGATTTCGGCGCGCTGCTTGGTGATGACTTCCTGGGCAATGGTCTTCATCTCCTGGTTGCTGCCCGCGCGCAGTTCTTCCTCACTCATCTTGATGGCCGCGTCGTGGTGCAGCACCATCTGGGCGGCAAAGTCGTGGTCGGGGTCCTGGGTCTTGGCTTGCGCGTCCATCTGCGTCATCATGTCCATCATGATTTTCATGAGAGGACCATCGTGCTTCATGTCGTCCATGTCGTGTTTTTTGCAGGCCGTGAACAGGACGCTGAAAACAAGCAGGGACAGAAAAGGTAAGCGAAAAAGGCGATTCAAATTCACAGTTGATAGGGATAATTGTGAGCAATACTAACGCCCTGCTTACTCGTCCGGTTTTTACACCAGTGGCCTTTTTTCTTGCATAATTTCGCTGGGCTACAGCAGCGCGTCCAGGCTGCGCCGGGTATGGCTGGCGGGCCCGAGCTGTTGAAATTCGGTGGGAGTGAGGCCCGTCACCTGCCGGAACTGCCGCGACAAGTGCGCGGGGCTGCTATAGGCCAACTGCTCGGCCACCTGAGCAATGCTTAACTCGCCGTAGCCGATAAGCTCCTTGGCGCGCTCCACCTTCTGGCGGATGATGAATTTCTCGATGGTGAGTCCTTCCTCAGATGAAAACAAGTGGGAGAGGTAGTGGTAGTCGCGCCCCAGGTGCTCGACCAGATAATCCGAGTAGTTGAGCAGCTGTGGCCCCGGCGCGGGGTAGTGAATGCGCATGACCAGCAGGGTCTTGATTTGCTCCACCAGTTGGGCTCGGGGCTCTTCCAGCAGGGCAAAACCCGCCTCCTGCAGGATGGCGCGCACTGGTCCTAAGTCCGGTTGCTGACCGTCAGGGGCCGATACATCCGCTTCGCCCAGCACCACGCGGTGCACTCGCAGGCCCAGGGCCGTCAGGTCTTCGTTTACCACCCGAATGCACTGGGGGCAGACCATATTCTTAATCAGCAGCCGGTGGGTGCCGGGGGCGGGCAGTGTATAGCCAGAGCGCAGTTCGTTGTTCATAAGTCGAGCCTACTTAACGACCAGGCTGCCGCGCAGCATGCCCATGCCGCAGGTGAAGGTAAAGGTGCCGGCCTGCTGGGGCAGCAGCTCCACCAGGGTGGTTTTGAACGCCGGCAGGTCGCGCCGAATGCTGAAATCGGGCATCAGCAGTTCCTCGGAGCAGCTGTTTTCCTCGTCGCGGTAGAAGCTCAGCTGCACGGGCTTGCCACGCTCCACTTCTATCACGTCAGGCGAGTACCCGCCCTTCACGGTGATGTCCACTTCCTGCACCCCGCTGGACGAGGAAACGGCACTAGCCGTCTGCCGGGTCGAGAAGAAGAAATACCAGATAACGAAGGCGCATAATGCCACCCCTATCAGCGTAACGATGATTTCGGTCGTGTCCATAACATTAGTTTTTGACAGGGGCGAAGCTGCGCAGGCGCAGCGAGTTGGTCAGCACCGACACCGAGCTGAGGGCCATGGCGCCGGCGGCCAGCATGGGCGAGAGCAGCCAGCCGAAGAAAGGGTAGAGCAGCCCGGCCGCAATGGGAATGCCGAGCGTGTTGTAGATAAAGGCGAAAAACAGGTTCTGCTTGATGGTGCGAATCGTTTGCCGCGACAGGTCGATGGCCGTCACCACGCCGTTGAGGTCGGAGCGCATCAGGGTAATGCCGGCCGCTTCCATCGCCACGTCGGTGCCGCCGCCCATGGCCAGGCCAATGTCGGCTTGGGCCAGCGCCGGCGCGTCGTTGATGCCGTCGCCCACCATCGCGACAATGCGCCCTTCGGCCTGCAACTCTTTCACCTTGCTAGCTTTATCCTGGGGCAGCACCTCGGCGAAATAGCGTTTGATACCGACCTGGCCTGCCACCTGCGCGGCTGTCTGGGGGTTGTCGCCGGTCATCATCACTACCTCGATGCCCATGCCTTGTAGCTGCTTAATGGCCGCAGCCGATGTCTCGCGCACGGTGTCAGCCACGCCGATAACGCCCGTGGCCTTTCCGGCCATGGCCACGTAGAGCACCGTCTTGGCCTGGGCCAGCAGGGTGTCGGCCTGTTGCCGCACGGCCGGGGGCAGTGCAATGCCGGCTTCTTCAAGCAGGCGGAAGTTGCCGATGAACACGGCCTGATTGTTTACTGTCGCCCGCGCGCCTTTGCCCTCCACGGCTTGAAAACCGCTGGCCGGGACAGCTGCCGTCTGCTGGGCGTCGGCGTAGCGCACTACGGCCTCGGCCAGCGGGTGCTCGCTCTGCCGCTCCACGGCCGCTACGACTTGTAGCAACTGGCCCGCGTCCTGCCCCTCTGCTGGGAGGAAGTCGGTTACGGCGGGTTCGCCGCGGGTGATGGTACCCGTCTTGTCCAGCAGCACGGTGTTGACCTGATAGGCCTTTTCCAGCGCATCGGCGTTGCGGATAAGCACGCCGTGCTCGGCGCCCTTGCCGGTGCTGACCATGATGGCCGTGGGTGTAGCCAGCCCCAGCGCACAAGGACAGGCAATGATGAGCACGGCCACGAAGTTGACCAGCGCCTGCGGCAGGCGGGCTTCTACGGGCGCCAGGTCAAACCAGAGCACGAAGGTCAGGATGGCAATAACCACCACCGTGGGCACGAAAATGGCGCTCACTTTGTCGGCCAAGCGCTGAATGGGCGCGCGGCTGCCTTGGGCATCCTCTACCAGCTTCACAATCTGCGAAAGCATGGTGTCGGCGCCTACCTTGGTGACGCGGAAGCGGAACGAGCCGGTCTTGTTGAGCGTGGCGCCAAAAACGGAGTCGCCCGCCTTCTTCTCTACCGGCAGGCTTTCGCCGGTCAGCATGGCCTCGTCCACGGCCGAATGGCCTTCCTCGATAATGCCATCCGTGGCCACCTTCTCACCAGGACGTACCACGATGATGTCATTCAACTGGACCTGCTCAATCGGCACGTCTACTTCCTGCCCGCCGGGGCGCACGACCCGGGCGGTTTTGGCCTGCAAACCCATGAGCGCCTTGATGGCGGCAGAAGTCTGCGTCTTGGCCCGCAGCTCCAGCATCTTGCCCAGCAGAATAAGGGCAATGATGGTGGCCGTGGTGTCATAATATACTTCGGGCATGATGCCGCGGCGCATAAACCAGCCCGGCGCTACCGTAGCCGCCAGGCTGTAGAGAAACGCTGCCCCGGTGCCCACGGCAATGAGCGTGTCCATGTTGGCCGCCCGGTGCTTGAAGCTGTTCCAGGCCGAGACGTAGAACTCCCGCCCGCTGTAAAGCAGCACCGGCAGCGTGAGCAGCAGCAGGCCGTAGTTCAGCGTGTGCATGTTAATGTGCTGCATCAGGGCCGGCCAGAGCATCAGCATACTCAATGGCATGATGACTACGGCCAGCGCAGTAGCCACCCAGAATCGGCGCTTAAGCTGCTGATACGCCAGCGCCTTCTGTTGGTCAATCTCAGCCTGTCGGTCGGCGGCCGAGGTGTCGGGCGCCCGCTCACTCACGCCGAAGCCAGCATTTACCACGGCCTCCTTCAGCGTGGTCGGGGTGGCTTGGGTTGGCAGATAGTCAATAGTCGCCTTTTCGGTGGCAAAATTGACCATAGCCCGCTGCACGCCGGGCGTGCGGGTCAGCGACTTCTCGATAAAGGAAGCGCAGGAAGCGCAGGTCATGCCCTCAATGTCGAGTGTGGTAGTTTCGGTTTCGGGATTCATGGCAATCGGCTAATAATAAGCAGGTTCAGACCTAACCAAGCGGCGTAGTCTGAACCTGATTAGACGTTGCAAAGGAACGGCCGCTCCAGACCGAAGTTGGTACTGAATCCGGCCAGGGACTTGCATAATTTGGCGGCCTGCTGCGGCGTACCTCTCTTTGGAACACCCGTTTTACTCGACTCCAGGGGACTCGTCCACGTGGTACGTAGATGCCACTGCGTTTTGGAAGAGCCGCGAGTGGGCCTCTTTGGCTTCCTTCTCCTCGTCTTCGGCCCACACCCCGCCCTCCAGGTGCGTCAAATCGAAGCTTTTAATGACTACAAACCCTCCGGCTTCGGCTGCTAGGCCAACGAATTTTCGGGTTTTACCGAAGTTGCGGAACTTGACGGCCAGGCAATAAGCTCGTAGGGCTTTAAAACGCTGGGCCCGATACTCCGCCTCAGATATGCCTTCGGCGTGAGGCAGCAGTAAAAACACGTATTGCACTCCCGTGTCTTCAGTTGCGCTAGTGTGCTTTACCCGATATTGGCCAGGCTGCGACTGCTCTATCATTTGCCGGAACGTGTCCGCCAGCACTCGGCGGCTCAGCCGGGGCTCCTGGGCCATAAGCCGCAACGCAGCTTCCCGGCCCGCAAACGATGTGTCGGTGCTCAGCGGGTGAGCCTTACCGGGGCCGGTATTCTCGTAAAGGAATTGAATCAGTTCGTCCCAGGTGTAGCTGCCTTTATCGTGCGCCCGTTTGGATTGGTAATAGGAGCTGCGAATGAAATCAAGCCAGTACCCATCTTCAATGGCCAATCCCTCATAACCAGCCGAAACGGGGAAAAAGTGTCGGCCGAACGTGGGGCTTTTCTCGTCCGGGTCGGTATTGTGTAGGTAGTACGCTACGAAATCGTCCTCGCCCGCTGCCCATATCTCCAGCCCCTGATGAGCGAGCAGCAACTCCTTCTTTTCCAGGTACTCCACGAAGTCTGTAACCGTGTCCAGCATCCCCAGCACGGCTGCCAGCGAGGCATCATCGAAAACGTGAACGTAGCCTCTGGCCGGGTCCACCAGGCCCACCGTGAAAGGTTCCGGCTTGTACCGCTTGGTGTCGTAGTGCGCGGGGCCTATTACCTGATTATCCAGCATGAGGCTACCGGTGCCGCCATATTCTGCCTGGCACGGCCCTGAGGCGCCATGCGCCACAACAATTCGGTGCACCTTCATTTCCGCGGCAGCGGGTAGAGGCACCGGAAACGGGTGCTGGCAGGTTTTATCCAGGTACACCCGATTGGGGTATTGCTTCAGCCACCGCTCAGCCCCGTAGAGCTGGTCGGCACCGGCGGCTACGGCGCGCTTGTACCAGCGGCTCCAATTCAGCACCGGGTCCGCCGTCGTGGGGTATTCGCAGTGCTTGCTGGAAAAGATAATGACATGCTCGTTGAACACCACCAGCAAGTCGCACAGTTCTTTTCCGTCGCCACCCTGGGCGCTGGTACCCTGATTACGAAACGGGCTGGCGTAGCTCCAAAGCGTCAGAAAGCACCGCTCACCCAGGCGGGCTAGGTACTGCTCGGCGGCGGTGCCACCAGCGTTTTTGGGTAACTCCGGCATAGGGCAAAGTTGGCAGCGTGAAAAAGCACAAACGTAAGCCCCGGCCGGCTAGCTCAACCTTACTGACCAGGGCCCGCACTACTTTCGCTTCCAGGACGGCCACTTTGCCCCACGCCCTGACTGCCGATGCTGAATCCTACCAAGTTTGAGGACCTGTTTGCCAGCGACGATGCTACTTATGAAATTCCGCAATATCAGCGGGCTTATGCTTGGGGCGACAAGCAGCTTGACCAGTTACTGACCGACCTGCGCGAGCAGCCGCTCAATAAAGCCTACTACCTGGGCCACTTCCTGTTGGAGCGCCCCGACCCCAACAAACGGCATTACTACGTTATCGACGGCCAGCAGCGCATCACCACGGTGGCCGTGTTTTTCAGCTGCCTGATAGAAGAGTTGAAAGTACGGGAAGTCAACGGCGAGAATCCTGTTGATTTGGACGGGCACCCGGTTCAGGCGTGGCGCTGGGAAGAGCGGTATCTGGTGCGACGCGGGGTCCGGCGGTTTCGGACGGTGACGGCCGACGACGAGTTTTTTGGGCGGGCCTTCGTGCAGCGCCAGAGCCAGCCAGCGCCCGACCCCGCCCGCCAGTCGCAGAAGCGGCTGCTCCACGCCCGGCAGGTGCTGGGGCGGGCGCTGGCGGCCGAGGCCGACACTGCCACGCTGCTGCGGTGGGCGCAGCTGCTGGCCACGGCCAGCGTGTCGGCTTTTGAGGAGTCGGATAAGGTGCGGGCAACGCAGATTTTCGCCTTCCAGAATGACCGCGGGGCAGACCTCACGACCCTGGAAAAGCTGAAAGCCTACCTCATGTACCGCGCGTACCTCGACGACACGTCGGCCGAGGCCGCCTACACAATTGCGCACGTCGAGCGCCTTTTTGCTGACATCTACGCTCTTACCGAGGAAATCAGCCTGGGCGAAGACACCGTGCTGCGCTACCACAACATCGCCTTCGGGGCCAATTGGGAAGATGCTTTTGAGAACGTCAAGCTCGCCTTGCGGGCCGCTGCGCCCAATGCGAAAGCCGCCTGGATTACCGCGTACTGCGACAGCCTGCGCCAGTCGTTTCAGACCGTGCGCGCCGTGCAGCGCCTGGCCGCCGGGCACAGCCACATTACCGGGCTGCTGTTTCTGCGGGCCGAGGACAACTGGCCGCTGCTGCTTAAAGTCCAGCGGCACCATGGAGCCGACAAGGCGCTGTGCGAAAGCTTGTACCGCCTCATGGAAATTGTCAGTTTCAAGCTGGAATTCTCGACGGGAGACTACCGTAGCCACGACTTCCACAGGCTGGCCAAAAGCTACCCGGGCGACGCGCAAACGCTGCGCGAAACGCTCCGGGAGCAAGCTCACAACGGCTTTCGCTGGTGGTGGGCCTTCACCTCAAATTTTCACGACCACCTCGACGGTGACTACCACTACCACCGCGTGACGCGCTACCTGCTCTGGCAGTACGAAAACTGGCTGCGGCGGCAGTCACCGAACAGCGCGCCGGTGTCAGGAGCCGACTTTTTGAATGTCTGGAAGGTGGGCAGTTGGGAGCAAACCCTCGACCACATCATGCCGCAACAGCCCGACGGGATGGTTTACCCGAAAGAGTTTGTCGAAAAGCGCCTGCATAATCTCGGCAATTTGGCGCTGCTTATGCAAGGCCCCAACTCGCGCAAAAGCAATACCCTACCGCAGGATTGCACCCTAATTTATACGGAATCAACTTACCTCGCTGACCGCGAAATCGGGAAGATTCTCACCAAGATGGTTACCTGGGGCGAGCCCCAAATTCTGGCTCGTAAGCAGCGCATCGTAGAATTTGCCAAAGCGTACTGGGCGGTACCAGAGAACTGAACCTTGTGAAGTATGCCCTATAAGCATAGGGGCCAGAGCTAGCAGATGAATTGTGGCTCATCTGCCAACTCGGGCTCCTACATCGCTTCCCTACACCCGGCTATACCGTCGCCGGCCGGCCAGGTCCCAGGTTCAGCTTCACCGTTTTAGAGGCAGGAATGGCAAGGCCAAAACTCTGGCGCATAAATTCAAGCAACACCGCGGTTCGCGTTACTACCAGGCTCCGCCGACCACCCCGGCCGTGGGTGCGCTGCTCGATAATGATACCAACGAGGCGCTTTTCCTGCGCTGGGTCGCCCATCAAGTAGTTGCCGTTGTGCCACACGCCCCCGCCGCTGACGCCCTCCAAGTCGGGTGCTTTGTGCGGATTGGGATTTGCGACCTTCACGACTTCTCCCGTAGCGTCGAGCACCAAGTGAGTAGCCCGTTGCAGGCCCTCCGCCGCGAAATTGAAGTCAGCCGCAGCCTGGGCTTGCAGCGGATATGGCTTGGCATGAATGGCTGCGTTGTACACCTTCGTTTTGGTGGCGGGATAGCCGACAAGCAAATACAAGTCATTGTCGTGCTTTTGCCGGGTGCACAAGTCAGCCAAGGTTAGAAAGCTATGTTCCCGTTGCAGGTGCGCAATTTGGCCCGCGTCCGTTAGCTCTAACACAGACAAGTCAACGGTGGCAGGAGGAGTAGAGTGTAACAGGCCGCCGAGCGTGAGTTCCGCATCGGGTAACACTACGAAGGTGTTGTGGGAGTGCTTCGCCAGCACGTGCGCGGCGGTAACGACAAAGAAGCGGTTGTCTACCGTCAACAAGACACCACTACCGCAAGGGGCTAGGCGGCCACTTTCCTTATTGTAGTAGAATTGAATGGTTGACTTCAGGATGGCCTCGGTGGCAATACTGAGCTGTTGATTTTTCAGCTCTTGGAAAAGCTGAAGTGTTTTTGGCGATGCTGCCATAAGTAAGAAATTGTAAAAAAAGATATTATTAGTCGGGGCGAAACCGGATGCCCGTGTTTTCGCCCTTCCCTATACTGAATACGTTACCCAGCACCTTTTTTAGAAACTGCTCCGAATAAGTTTGCGAACAGGCCCGATTTTTCAGGCGTTTAGGCCTCGTTTCCTTACAAAAATCTGCTTGCGGCTTGCATAATTTTGCGGTCCGTCGCCTCATATGCTCGAAAGTGAACTATAGAAAAAATAGCTTTTAAACCAGCGTTATACGCTTTAAATCAAATTATTACCCCTAGAATCTGCGCACTTCCGGAACCCTTCGCCGCGAATATCAGTAAAGAATCAGTTCTGTACTTTCTGCGCAGAAGCCTACTTTTGCAGTTGCTTAGCGCCGCCTGTCATGTTCCGTAAACTGTTCCCCCTCCGCCGTTTGCTGGCGACGAGCTTCCTGCTCGTCTTCGTCAACGTGTTCGTGGGTCAGTGCTACTGCGCTACGCTTAATCCCGTGCAAGCGGTACCGGTCGCAAAGGCCCTGGTGTCGGAGAAGCCTACTCACCCAGGATGTCACGGCCATGGCAAGGCCACGGCCCAGCTGCCTGCAAAAGCCAAGCACGGTCATGTTCAGCACGAATCCAAGCCCGCGGGCAAAGAGGATTGCTGCAAAGACAATTCGGCGGCTATTCTAAAGTCGCTCACGACGCCCGGCGAAAAGCAGCTGCTTACGCTCGCCCCGGCCTTGCTGCCGGTCAGCAACGACTTCTTTTTCCGGCCGGCCTCCGGACAGTGGGACCGCACCCACTCGGTCGTTCTGGTGCTCCGCGAGCACCTGCCCCCCAAAATACCCGACATCCGAATCTATATTCAGTCCCTGACGGTCTGATTGATTTGACGCGCACTAGGCTCGCCCTGGCATAGCTCTGCTATGTCCGGGGCGAGCCTTTGCGTTGGCGTGTTCGCCCGGCACCTGGTAGTGCCACCCATCCCTCATTTTCCTGGATTTACCACCCCCCCAACAATGAAGAGTTGTTGCCAGGAAGCGGGCGCTCCACCCCCACGGGGTCCGGTTCGTCGCCTGCTTTCCTACCTGCTCTACGCCGTGGTGGCCACCGTGCTGGGCTTCGTGCTCTGGCAACAGTGGCAGGCCTAAGCGCCCCAGGCAACCGGATTCAGGCTCCAATTCTAATTCTCCATTTCTGTTTTATGCACCGCTTACCACTCTCCCTGCTGGCTCTGGCCGGCCTACTCACCACCGTCAGCTGCTCTTCCGAAACCGAGTCCAGCAAAACTACCGACACCGTCACCACGCCCACCAACGGCCCGGCTGAAGGCACCGCCGAGCACGGCGGTGGCCATACCTATGCCTGCCCCATGCACCCCGAGGTCACCAGCACCAAGGAAGGGGAGAAGTGCCCCAAGTGCGGCATGAACCTGGAGCACAACGACAAGGTGGCCGGGAGCAGCAAAACCTACGAGATGAAGCTGGTGCCCACCCCCACGCAGGTGACAGCCGGGCAGCCCACCACGCTGGCCTTCACGCCCGTGGAAACGGGCAACGGTTCGGCGCCCGTGCCCCTGGATGTGGTGCACGAGAAGAAGATTCACCTCATCATCGTAAGCAAAGACCTGGGCCAGTTCTACCACGAGCACCCCGAGTACACCGCCGCCGGCGACTATAAGGTGCAGTACACGTTCCCCAAGGGCGGTGACTACGTGCTTTTTCAGGACTACACGCCCACCGGCTCGGGCCACCAGCTGGGCCGCCAGCCCCTCACCGTGAAGGGCGCGGCTTACGCGCCGGTCAAGTTCAAAAACGACGACATGCAGTGGGAGAAGGACGGCTACAAGGCCACGCTCTCCTTCGACAAGGACCTGAAAGTAGGCCAGCTGCTGGGCATGAAAATCAACATCAGCAAGGGCGGCCAGCCGGTAACGGACCTGGCCAACTACCTCGGCGCGCTGGGGCACGTGGTGGTCATCAGCGAAGACACCGAGCAGTATCTGCACGTGCATCCTAATGACCAAGCCGACAAGGGCCCCAACATCGGCTTCAACACCAACTTCGAGAAGCCCGGCCTCTATCGCGTCTTCCTGCAGTTCAACCACGCTGGCAAGATTCACACCGGCGACTTCACCATCAACGTCAAGGCTTAGCCCCCCTCTGCTTCCTCATTCAATTTTTCACCAACCCAAATCCCATGAAAAAGTCCGCATTTCTGCTCGCTGCCCTCTGCTCGGGCTCCCTGCTGCTCGCCTCGTGCGGCGGCGACAAGGCCACCGATTCGACAGCCTCCACGACCACCGAAACGACTACCACCGAAGGCACTGCCGCCGGTGACATGGCAGGCATGGACCACTCAGCCGGGCCTACTGCGGGCGGGGACTCGCCCTTGATGGCGTCGATGAACGAGATGATGCAGAAGATGGAGGCGAGCAAGCCCAAGGGAAACACCGACCACGACTTTGCCCACC
>CAXUEM010000002.1:21960-41140 GCA_964249885.1 uncultured Hymenobacter sp.
CCACATGCTGGAGCACCATAAAGGCGCGGTCGCCATGGCCGACATCCAATTGCGCGACGGCAAGGATGCTACCATGCGCCAGATGGCCGAGAAAATCAAAGCCGACCAGCTCAAGGAAATCACTGAACTGGAAGCCGTGGCCACCCGCCTCGATAGCGCCCCCACGAATTACAAGCCCAACGACCCGGCCGACCCCTTCACCAGCAAGATGAAGGCCTCGATGGACGGCATGATGCAGAACATGCCCAAGCCGGTGACCAACCCCGACATGAACTTCAACATGCTCATGACGGTGCACCACCAAAGCGCCGTGGACATGGCCAAGGCCGAGCTGGCCCACGGTAAGGACACCAAGCTCAAGGAAATGGCGCAGATGATGATAACCGCTCAGGAAAAGGAAATCGCCGAATTCAAGGCCTGGCACGACAAGAACACCGACAAGATGTAATCCTCCGGCGGCAGGTGGCCCAGCCCTCGCATAAGCCGCCTGCTTCCTTCATTTCACCCCCATTATCCCTTTTTTATGAAGCTTTTCGGAATTTCGTTCGTCGCTGCGGCTCTCTTTGCCCTGGCTCCCCTGGCCTCGCAGGCCCAGCACTCGCACGGCGACGGTGCAGCGGACAAACATATCGCCCCTGGCGAAACCCACGCCCACGCTTCGCCCCACGGCGGCATGGTGCGCTCGGCCAAGCCCTATCACATGGAGCTGGTGCAGCAGCCCACTGAGCTGCGCATCTACCTGCTCGGCGACAAGATGGCGGCTGTACCCAACACGACCTTATCGGGCTCGGTGATGGTGCAAACCGCCGGCAACAAGACCCTGACCGTGCCGCTGACGGCTGGTGGCACCGACTACGTGGTAGCCAAGCTGCCTGCCGGCACGAAAGCCCGCACGGCCATCGTCAGCCTGAAAAACGGCGAGCAAGCCCTTAACGTGCGCTTCGACAAGCTGGACGCGGCTGCCAAAGGCAGCAAGACCAAAACCAGCAAGGCCGTGAGTGCCGCCTACACCTGCCCGATGAACTGCGAGGGTTCAGCCAGCGACAAGCCCGGTAGCTGCCCCAAGTGCGGCATGGCCCTCGTGAAGAAGGCATAGGCGGAGCCAGTTTTTCGGACGCAAGGCGTCCGGGCCTTCTCCGTCCTGGGCCGTCTGCCGCTGCAACGGCGGGCGGCCCTTCGCCTGGCTTTAACCTGACTATATGAAGTATTTGAAAATGAGACGAGTGGTGAACAGATTGCTACTGACTCTGGTGCTCCTCGGATGGGGGCCGGTGGCATTGCGCGCGCAAACCGTCGTCAGCTTGGACAGCGCCGAGACCCAGACCCTGCGCCGCCACCCGCGGCTGCGGCAGTCAGACCGCGAAATCGAGGAGCAGCGCGCCCTCAAGCGCGGCTCGTTTGCGCCCGCCAACCCGGACTTTCTGTTTTCGGCGCCCACGGGGGAGATGTGGGCGCCGGGCGTGGTGCAAACCATCGACCTGCCCAACGTGTACCGCCAGCAGGCCCGCGTGGCCCAGGCCGGCATCACCCTGGCCGAGCGCAACCGCGACGTGAGCCGGGCCAGCGTGCTGCGCGACACCCGCCTGGCCTACCTGAACCTACAGTTCGCCGAAGCTCAGGTACGCCAGCTCACCTATCAGGATAGCCTGTTTCGGGTGCTGCGGGTGGCCACCGAGCGCCTGTTCACGGCGGGCGAAGTCAATTCCTTGCAGCGCATCAGCACCGATGCCGAAGCCCGGCAGGTGACCGTGCTGCTGCAGCAGGCTGCCGCCGACCGGCAGGCCGCCCAGCGCCGCCTGGGCTTATTACTGGGTCGCCCCAACGAAGCCCTGGCTACGAACACCGACCTGAGCCGCACCGGCGCGGAGTTGGCCCAAACGGGTACGGCCCTGCTCGCGGGGCTACCGGCCGAAGACAGCAGCGCCCTGGTGCGCAGCCCCACGCTGGCCGCCGCCACCCAGAACCTGGCCCTGAGCCAGTCGGGCATCAGCCTGGTGCGGGCCCGGCGCACGCCGGCCCTTACGGTGGGCTATCAGAACCAGGCCTTTGAAAACTCAGCTATCAAGTACCGCTTTCAGTTCGGCGTGTCAGTACCCATTTGGTTTTGGACCTACCGCTCGCAGCTGCAGGCGGCTACGGCCCGCTCCCAGGCCGCCAGCTACCAGTTGCAGGCCCAGCGCCTGGAGCTGAGTGGGCAGTACCAGCAGGCCCTGGCCGACACGCGCAAGTTCTCTGCCTCGCTGGGCTACTACGAACAAACCGGCCTGCCGCAGTCGCGAGCCATCATCAGCCAGTCGCAGCGCCTGTTTCGGGCCGGGGAAGCGAGTTACCTGCAGCTCATCCTGAGCCTGAATCAGGCCTTTGCCATCCAGAATACTTATCTGACCACCATCCGCGACTACCGCCAGGCTTTGGTCGAGCTGAACTACCTGCGGGGCCAATAACCGTCAATTAGCATGAAACAACTCCTGATTTTGCTGCTGGGCCTGCTGCTGAGCAGCCCGGCCTATGCCCACGGGGGCGAGGACCACGGTGACGGGGCCAAAGCCGGCACGGCCGCCGGCGCGACATCGTTTTCCGTGGCCGCTCTCTCGGAGCAGTTCGAGGCACTGCTGCGCTACGAGCCCCTGGAAGGCGGCCAGCCCGCCGACCTGCGCCTGTTCCTGTCCGACTACGCTACCAATGCCCCTATCAAGGGCGCCAGGCTCACGCTCACAAACCCGGAAGATGCCAAGCTGAAGTGGGCGGTGAAGGAACAGGAACCGGGCGTGTACCTGGTGGAAGGCCAGTTCCCGGCCAACAAGGCGTACAGCTTTACGGTCAACATCGTGGCCGGTGAGCAGGCTGATTTGCTTTTGCTCGAAGGCATTAAGGTAGGGGAGAAGCTGCCGGTGGCCGAAGCCCCCCACGCCGACGCTCCGGGACTGTTTTCGTCCTGGAAAACCATCCTGGCCCTGGTCGGGACCTTCGTGCTCGGCATCGCTCTGACGGCCCTGCTCATGCGCCGGCGCCGGCAGCCCGCGCCGCTTCAAACCTCCGAGCCGGCCCTGACGGCCAGCCATCGCTCCCCACTTTCTTAAGCTCGCCTGATATGAAAACCAAGCATAAGATTATCGCGGCCACCGCAGCCGCCGGCTTTGTGTTCACCGTGCTGCTGCCCCCGCCGGCGGCCGTGTTAGCCCACGGCGGCGAAGACCACGGCGGCACCGCCAAAGCCAGCACCGGCGTGGCTCTTTCGGATGAGGTGCTGCTGCCCAAGGAAAGCCAGTTCCTGTTTCAGGTGCAGACCAACCTGGCCGCTTTTTCCACCACCTACAGCCGGGCCACGCTCTACGGCACGGTGTCGGCCGCGGCCGGCGGCGAAGGGCGCATCGTGGTGCCCCAGGCCGGGCGCATCGTTAGCCTCGCCGCCCAAGTCGGCAAAACCGTGCGGGCCGGGCAGACGCTGGCCGTCATCGAGCAAACCCTGGATGCCACCCAGCAAATCGGCCTCAGCACCGAGCGGGCCAACGCCCAGGCCGAACTGCGCGCCGCACAGCAGGACTACGCCCGCCTGCAGAGCATCGCTGACATCGCCGCCCGCAAGGATGTGGTGGCCGCCGAGCTGCGCCTGCGCCAGGCCCGCCAGAACGCCAGCATCTACAACGGCCAGGCCAGCCAGCGGCGCGTCAGTATCACCTCGCCCGTGAGCGGCACGGTGGACGTGTTCAATCTCGCCGTGGGCCAGCAGGTAAGCCAGGGCGACGAGCTGTTTCGCGTCATCAACCCCGGCAAGCTGCGCGTGGAGGCTCAGGTGTTTGCCCAGGACCTGGATAAGGTGACGCCCGGAGCCGTGTTCCGCGTGGAAGGCTTGCAGGGCCAGCAGGGGGTGCCCGCCCGCCTGGTGGTGTTCAGCAACATGGTCAACCCCGTGAACCAGGCCCGGCAACTGGTGCTAGAACTCGATGCCACCGAGGGTAGCGCCTACCGCGCCGGCCAGGCCGTGAACGTGCAGGTCGTGGGCCAGACCGGCGGCGGCAAGCCCCAGCTGGTGGTGCCCACCTCGGCCATCACCGACCTCAATGGCAAGCCCGTGGTGTTCGTGCACACCGAGCCCGAGCGGTTCAAGATTCGCTACGTGCAGCCCGGCGCCGTCAACGGCCAGCAGACCGTGCTGGTGCAGGGCGAAATCAACGAAAACGACCGGGTAGTGACCGCCGGCACCTATCAGCTCAAATCCATTTACCTCAACCAATAGGCCCCCCTCACCGGGAGTCTGCTCAACTCTTCTTATGAAAAATTTCCTTGCCTTCGCAGCCCTGACCGCTACCACCACACTTGCCGCCGCCACGGCGCAGGCCCAGACGGCTCCGGCCGCCGGCACCGCCGAAGAGGCCGCCGTGAAAATGGTGCTGACCAAGTACCAGCAGGCCATCCAAAAGCTCGACACCGCCGGCACCGCCCGCCTGTTCACGGCCAACTCCCAGGTGTTCGAGTCGGGTGGGGTGGAAGGCACCTATCGGCACTACGCCGAGCACCATTTGGGGCCAGAACTCAAAGCGTTCAGCGCCTTCACCTTCAGCGACTACAAGGCCGCCGTGCAGGTAGACGGCCCCTATGCCTTCACGACGGAAACCTATACCTACACCATCAACCTCAAGCCCGACCCCAAGGACAAGGAAGCCAAAGCGCCCATCGTCCGCCGCGGGGTAGCCACCTCGGTGCTGCGCAAAAACGCCGCCGGCCAGTGGCAAATCATGAGCACCCATTCCTCCGCCCGCACGCCCCGCATTAAAAAATAAGCCGTCCAGCCCGGGTGGGGTACCGTCCGGGACGCAGCCAATTCCTGGAAGCGGGGGGCACCCGGCCGCTTTCGCTTCTTCCTCTTTGCGCTAACAACCGATGCTTGACCAAATAATTCGCTTTGCCCTGCAGAACCGGCTGCTCATGCTGGCCTTTGCCGTGGGCCTGCTCATTGCCGGCTCCTACACCGCGAACCAGCTGCCCGTCGACGTACTGCCGGACCTGGACCGGCCCCGCGTGACGGTGTTCCTGGAAGCTCCCGGCATGGCCCCCGAGGAAGTGGAGGCCCTGGTGACGCTGCCCGTGGAAACGGCCCTGAACGGGGCTACCGGCGTGTCAGCGGTGCGCTCTAATTCGGCCATCGGCCTGGGCATGGTGTTCGTGGAGTTCGACTACGGCACCGACATCTTCACGGCCCGCCAGATTGTAAGCGAAAAGCTGCAAACCACTGGCGAATCGCTGCCTACGGGCGTCACGCCGGTGTTGGGGCCCATCTCCTCGGTCATGGGTCAAATCATGATGGTGGGCCTCTCGGGCGGCAAGCAAACCAACGCGGCCGACCTGCGCACGCTGGCCAACTACACCGTGCGCCAGCGCCTGCTTTCCATTCCCGGCGTGGCGCAGGTCATCCCCATCGGCGGCGACAACCTGCAGTACCAAGTGCTGCTCGACATGCCGCGCCTGAACGCCACGGGCCTGACCGTGAACCAGGTAGAAGAGGCCCTGCGCCAGTCCAACCTCAACACCACTGGCAACTTCTTTGACCGCAACGGCTCGGAGGTGCTTATCCGCAACCTGGGCCGGCTGCGCTCGGTGGCGGACATCGAGAATATTATCGTGGGCTACCGCGAGCAGTCGCCCATCCGCGTGGCTGACGTGGCCAAAGTAGAGTTCGGCGCCCGCTTCAAGCGCGGCGACGGCAGCGTGAACGGCAAGCCAGCGGTGATTCTGAGCATCGAGAAACAGCCCGGCGCCGCCACCGTGGGCCTGACGGAAGCGGTAGAGAAGGCCCTGGTGGAGTTAAAGCCCTCCCTGCCCAAGGACGTGCAGGTGAACACCCGCCTCTTCAAGCAGTCGGAGTTTATTGAGTCTTCCATCAGCAATGTGGAAGAGGCCCTGCGCGACGGCGCTATTCTGGTGGTTATCATCCTGTTTGCGTTTCTGCTCAACGTGCGCACCACGTTTATCTCGCTGGTCGCCATCCCGCTGTCGCTGCTGGTCACGGCCCTGGTGTTTCGGGCCGCCGGCATCAGCATCAACACCATGACGCTGGGCGGGCTGGCCATCGCCATCGGCGAGCTGGTGGACGATGCCATCGTGGACGTGGAGAACGTGTACCGGCGCCTGCGCGAAAACAAGCAACGGCCCGACCCGCAGCCGGTGCTTAAGGTCATTTACGCGGCCAGCTCGGAGGTGCGCAACTCCATCGTGTATGCCACCATCATCGTGGTGCTGGTGTTCTTACCCTTGTTTGCCCTGGAAGGCATGGAGGGCCGCATTTTCGCGCCGCTCGGCATTGCCTATATCACCAGCATCGTGGCCTCGCTGTTTGTCTCGCTCACTGTAACGCCGGTGCTTTGCTACTACCTGCTGCCGCAAATGAAGCAGATGGACCACCCGGAGACGGACGGGGGCCTGGTGCGCTGGCTGAAAAAGAAAGACACGCGCCTGCTGAATTGGGGATTAACTCATCCCAAGCTCGTGCTCACCGCTACCGGCTTGCTGTTTGTGATGGCGACGGCGCTGGTGCCCTTCTTCGGCACCGAGTTCCTGCCGCCCTTTAATGAGGGCTCCCTGACCGTGAACTTCTCCGCTCCCGCCGGCACCTCGCTGGCCGAGTCTAACCGCCTGGGCACGCTGGGCGAGCAACAGATGATGAAAATACCGGAGGTGGCCTACACGGCCCGTCGCACCGGCCGCGCCGAACTGGATGAGCACGCCGAGTCGGTGAACAACTCGGAAATCGAGGTGGCCTTCAAGACCGAAGAAGAACTGGAAAAGGAAGGCCGCGAGATGCGCAGCCGCGACGAAATCCTGGCCGACATGCGCGAGAAGCTGGGCCTGATTACGGGCGTGAACGTGAACATCGGTCAGCCCATTTCCCACCGGCTGGACCACCTGCTTTCGGGCGTGCGGGCCCAGGTGGCCATCAAAGTCTTCGGCAACGACCTGCTGGAGCTGCGCCGCTACGCCAACGAGGTGCGCGCCGCCGCCAGCACGGTGCCGGGCGTGGTGGACTTACAAGTAGAAAAGCAGGTGCAGATTCCGCAGCTGCTCATTCGGCCCAAAGACGACGCCCTACGCGCCTATGGCATGGGCCGGGGCGAAGTGGTGCGCGACCTGGAGACGTTGTTCCAAGGGGCTGTCGTGTCGCAGATGCTCGACGGCCAGAAGCGCTTTGACCTGGTGGTGAAGCTGCCGGAATCCCAGCGCAACGACCCGGCTGCCATCAGCCAAACCCGCATTGAAACGCCCACGGGCGCCCTGATTCCGATAAGCCAGGTGGCGGATGTCATTTACGAGCCGGGTCCTAACACCGTCAACCACGAAAACACCCAGCGCCGCATCACTATTTCTCTGAACGTAGCCGAGCGGGACCTAGGCTCTACGGTCAAGGAGATTCAGGCTAAAGTGAATGCGCAGGTCAAGCTGCCACCGGGCTACTACCTCACTTACGGCGGGCAGTTTGAGAGTCAGCAGTCGGCCTCGCAGAAGATTCTCTGGCTGAGCCTGTTCTCGCTGGCCGGCATCTTCCTGGTCCTGTTCTCGCACTTCAAGTCCTCGCTGATGGTGGGCCAGATTATGCTCAACATTCCCTTGGCGCTCATTGGCTCGGTGGTGGCGGTGCTGCTCACGGGCGGCACGTTCAGCATTGCCTCGCTGGTGGGCTTCATCACGCTCACCGGCATCGCCTCGCGCAACGGCATCATGATGATTTCGCACTACATCCACCTCGTGGAGCACGAAGGCGAGAAGTTCGGCATCCCGATGATTATCCGCGGCTCCTTGGAGCGGCTGGTGCCCGTGCTGATGACGGCCCTGGTGGCCGCGCTGGCCCTGGTGCCCCTGACCCTGGCCAAGGACGCGCCGGGCAAGGAAATCCTCTACCCCGTAGCCACGGTTATCCTGGGCGGCCTGCTCTCCTCCACCTTCCTCGACATCATCGTCACGCCCGTGGTGTTCTGGCTGGTAGGGGAGAAGGCCCTGGCGCAATACTTCGCCTCGCACCAGGAATCCGGGCTCGACGACCACCCGCAAGAGCTGGATGCTCAGCCGCTGACGCCTCCCGGCGACCAGAACGCCATCCGCCCGGCCGGGGCTTAATCTAATTCTTTATGCTGCATTTGTTTCTGCACGTGGCCGTGCCCGCGCTCGCGGGCTGGCTGTTTTACCGTCCGCAGTGGCGGCCCGCCGCCCTGAAAATGGTAGCGGGCTTCGTCCTCGACCTGGACCACCTGCTGGCCACGCCCATGTTCGACCCCAACCGGTGCAGCATCAACTTCCACCCCCTGCACACCTACTGGGCCATTGCGCTGTACGTGTTGCTGCTCTGGCCGGCCCGCACCCGCCCGTGGGCCATCGGCTTTCTGGTGCACATGGTGCTGGACTACCTCGAATGCCTGCCGCTGGGCGTGTATTTCCCCTAGCCCGCCCAGCTCATGACCCTGCGCCCTGACCCGGCTTTGCCCAGCACGGTGCTTTACATCAAGCACATGGTGTGCGCGCGCGGTATCCGGGTGGTGCGGCGGGAGCTGGAGGAGCTGGGGCTGGAGGTGCTGGAGGTGCGCCTGGGCGCGGCCACCGTCGCCGGCCCGCCGGAGCAGCTGGACTGGCCGCGGCTGCGGGCCACGCTGGAAGGCGCGCGGTTTGCCCTGCTGGAAACATCCCAGCTGACCCTGCTGGGCCGGGTGGGCAGCGCCGTGCACCTGCTACTGCGCCAATCCGGGGAGGCTTTGCGGCACCGGGCCTTCGGGCCGGCAGTGGCCCGTGAGCTGGGCTTGTCGTACCCGCAATTGAATACGGCCTTCGCTCGGCTGGTCGCTGGTGAAACCCTGGCCGGCTACATTATGGGCCAGCGTTTGGCTTACGCGCGCGAGCTGCTGGTGTCGTCGGCCCTCGGCGTGGGCCCCATTGCCCGGCGGCTGGGCTACAGCAGCCTGGCGCACTTCTCCGGCCAGTTCCGGCGCCTGGCTTGCTGTTCGCCGTCCGGGTACCGGAAGCTGATGCGCGCGGAATCGGCGGCGGTTGTGGTTGGCTCGACGGCAAATGATGCAAGTAAAATGGGCGATTATGCAAAACCGGGGACGGTGCCAGGGGTATAATTATATCAGACCTGTCCGGGTTCCGATATCCACCTCACCCAATCCCCAACCACCATGCACGCTCAAAACCAAAGCCTCCTCGCTGCCCTCAACACCTGCATCGCCGCCTGCGAACATTGCGCCACCGCCTGCCTGCAGGAAGATAACGTGAAGATGATGGCCCGCTGCGTTCTGCTTGACCGCGACTGCGCTGACATCTGCGCCCTCACAGCGCGCTTCGTGGCCCGCGGTTCGGAGCACGCCGCCCATCTTCTAAAGGAATGTGCCGAAATTTGTAAGGCCTGCGCCGACGAGTGCGAGAAGCATGGTGCCCACTCCGCGCATTGCCGCGAGTGCGCCGAGGCCTGCCGCCAGTGCGAACAGGCTTGCCGCCAGGCCATGGCTGCTTAATTGCTTTTCTAATGCTGAAAAGCCGGGCTGTAGCAATACAGTCCGGCTTTTGCATGGGTGCCAGCTGGAGAAGCAGGTCTATTGGCAGCGCGCCTTGGTAGAATAGGCACCCAGGGTGCGTAAAGTTCGAAGCACCGGGCTTCAAATCATGCAAGCCTGGGGCCTAATTCTGTACTCATTACGCGGCACGTGCTCCTACTTTTGAGTGTTTCAATTCCGAACCCGCCCGCCAAGGGCGATATGAATTTTTCTTCATGAAAACGCTCCAATTCAACACCAACATCAACTGCGGCAGCTGCATCCGGGCCGTGACGCCCACCCTGAACGGCGAAAAGACCATTGCCTCCTGGCAGGTGGACACGGCCAATCCCAACAAGGTGCTGACTGTTACCGGTGACATCACCGAAGAGCAGGTGCTGGCCCTCGTGGAAGATGCCGGTTTCAAAGCCGCTAAGGCGTAACCCGCCGACCAAGCTTGTTGCTGGCCATTTTGAAATGGCATCATTTTTTTGAAGGCCCCGCCCAGAACCAGCATGCACACGCTGTTCTGGGTCGGGGCCTTTCTTCTTCAGCATCCGCTTAGTTACAGGTTTGTACCAGTGCCGTAACGCTGAGTGTGGCAGTCGCGTCTGTGGTGTAATTATCGTTGTTCACGCACACAAACAGCCGTCGGATGCCGGGCGGCAGAGTAATTGGCCGGGTTTCCTGGGGGGTGTTGGATGCCACGCGCAGACAGTTCTTCACGTCCTTGATGTAGCCTTTCGTGTCCATAAACTGCTGCGCTGATGCTTCATCGGGCGTAATGTACCAGTGGCATTTAGTGCTCACCGTGGGAGGCGCCGCGTTGCCTTGCTTCAGCAGGACCGAAGAGGCGGTGCTGAGCAAGGCAGTGGCACCCATGCCGCCCGTACCGACCACGCCGGCCAGGGCCATAGCCGTAGACCAGGACACTGGCGGCTGGCCTTCGTCGCGTACATCCAGCTTATAGACGATGCCCACCGTGCCTTCGGGAATGTCGACCACGAAGACCTTCCGGCTGATATGCATGCAGTTGCTACAGTGAATCGAGGCGGTGCTTAGCGGCAGGGCATCCTGCATCACGGACTGGCACTTGATTTCCCGGCCATCATCGTGCCAGCTGCGGAAGTCGGACTGCTGCGCGCCGTTGACGTAGGTGCCCTTAAAGCTTAGTTGGCCGTTTTCGTGCCAGCTCGTGCACAAGCCCGAAGCTTTGTCAGGAGCCTCATTGGTCAGCTTGCCTTCCCACTGCTTTTTCCAGGATGGGTAAAAGTAGTCGCGCACCGTGCCCATGGTTTTGCCGGCGGCATCGTGGCGGGCAATACGGGCGTAGGCGACTTCTTCCAACGTTTCGGTGCGTTCCCAGTCCCGGTCGAAGTAGGCTGTATCGACGGGCGGAAGCGAAACCGCGGCGGGCTTGGGCCGCTGGGCCTGCGCGGGAACACTTATAATCAGGAATAGCACTGGCAAAAAGCAGCGTTTTACCATGAGGCAGAAGTTCATAACAGCAGACAGATTTTGGCGAGTAAATATAGGTTGCTACCCGCCAGGCAACCAGCGAAAAGCCATTCCAGCTCCATAGACACTTCCAGCAACTGAGTAAGGTGGCTGGTGGTAGTTTCACCATTTTTTAGGGGAGTTTAAAATAATTTTTAGGCTAGTCTAAACTTTTGCTATCTTTACTGCGCTAAGAGGTAGAACTAACCTGCCTCACCTGCCTCGTCTATGCGCCGGAACTCTCCGCTTCTCCTTTGGCTGCTGCCTGCTTTGAGCTTGTTCGCCGCTTGCGACACGCTGCTGACCGGCCCGGCTCCCGATGATTCTTTGCTCGACGGACCCGTGACGGGGCTCACTGGTGAGCAGTCGGCGCAGTTTCTGCGCGGCGACGTGGGGTTCAACGACGAGGTATTCACCAGCGCCACGGGGCTGGGTCCCTTGTTTGTCAGCAACAGCTGCGGCAGCTGCCACGCCGGCGACGGCAAGGGCCACCCGGCCACCACGCTCACCCGGTTCGGCCAGACCGATAGCACCGGTAATCCTTTCGCGGGCCGGCTCGGGCCGCAGCTGCAGCACCGCGCCCTGCCCGGCTTCCAGCCCGAGGCGCTGCCGGCCGGCACGGCCCATAGCCGCTTTACGCCGCCAGCCAATACCGGCTTGGGCTTCCTCGACGCCGTGCCCGACGAGGCCCTGCTGGCCCTGGCCGACCCCAGCGACCGTGACGGCGACGGCATCAGCGGCCGGCCCAACTGGATTGACGTGCCCGACTATGCCAGCCTGCGCCCGAACGCCCGGGCCCGGGCGGGCAAGTACATCGGCCGCTTCGGCAAAAAGGCCGCCGCCTACGACCTGCTGCACCAAACGGCCTCAGCCTATAACCAGGACATGGGCATCGTCTCCTCCTATGAGGACCGCGACCCACACACCAATAACTCGCTCGACCCCGAGGTAAGCAACCAGACCGTGCTGGACGTGGTGGCCTACCTCAAATTCCTCAAGGCGCCCGTACCGCGCGAAACCGGCCAGGCTGAGGTGCTGGCCGGCGAGCGGCTGTTCGTGCAGGTAGGCTGCGGCAAATGCCATACGCCCGAGCTGCGCACCGGTGACTCCCCAGTGGCGGCGCTGGCCAACCTGCCCGTGCGCGCCTACACCGACCTGCTGCTGCATGACATGGGCCCTGCCCTCAACGATGGCTACACCGAAGGCACCGCCCAGCCCGCTGAGTGGCGTACGCCGCCCTTGTGGGGCCTGGGCCTCTCGCCCAACTCGCAGGGCGGCAGCTATTTCCTCTTGCACGACGGCCGCGCCCGCAGCATCGAGGAGGCCATCCGCCAGCACGGCGGCGAGGGAGCCGGCAGCCGCGACCAGTACGGTCGCCTGAGCGCCGACGAGCAGCGCCAGCTCGTGCGCTTTCTAAAAAGCCTGTAATTCAATCAACCTCTTCGTTATGAATCGTCGGGAATTTATCGGGCGCGGCTGCGGAGCGTGCCTCGGGGCCGTGGCCCTGGGCACGGGCCTGGCCGGCTGCGCCGCCACGCGCTATGCTGCTACCACCCTCACCCGCGACGGCATCCAGCTCAGCTTGCAGGAGTTTTTGATTCAGGGCGGCGCCCAACCTGCCTACCGCCCCTTCGTGGTGGTGCGCCACGAGGCGCTGCGCTTCCCCATCTGCGTGTTCCGCTTCAGCGACACCGAATACGCGGCCCTGTGGATGCAGTGCGCCCACCAGGGCGCCGAGCTGCAAGCCACCGATGCCGCGCTGCAGTGCCCGGCCCACGGCAGCGAGTTCGACCGCCGCGGCCAGGTCACCAACGGCCCGGCCGCCTCGCCACTGCGCAGCTTCCCGGTCACGGTATCGGCCCGCGAGCTATTCCTCGACTTACGCGCCACCGCATGAAACAGCTTTTCTCTCCCGCCCTCGCGTTGCTGTTGATGGTGGCCACCGGCCCGGCCTTCGGTCAGATTGACCCCGTGCTGCTGCGCCGGGCCCTGCCCGCCGACACCGGCCGCACCCGGCTCAACATGGACGCCGTGTACAACCGGCCGTTTCTGGAAGCCGGGCGGTTGCCCGTGGCCCTGGGCGGCTACGTGGAGGCCAACTACCAGAACACCCGCACCGAGGGCGTGGGCGACGGCCACCAGTTTCAGATGCGCCGCACCACGCTCTTTATATCCTCCGGCATCAGCAAGCGCATCCGCTTCCTGACCGAGCTGGAGTTTGAGGACGGCACCAAGGAAATCAACATCGAGTTTGCCGCCGTTGATTTCGAGTTCAACCCCCTGCTCAACGTGCGCGGCGGCATCGTGATGAACCCCATCGGGGCTTTCAACCAGAACCACGACGGCCCGAAGTGGGAGTTCGTGGACCGCCCGATTTCGGCCACCCAGCTGCTGCCGGCCACCTGGAGCAACGTGGGCGCGGGGCTTTACGGCAAGAAGTCCACGCCCAACTGGGTGTTCGCCTACGAGGCCTACCTGACCAACGGCTTCGATGACCAAATCATTGACAACGTGGAGAGCCGAACCTTCCTGCCCGCCAGTAAGCGCAACCCTGACCGCTTTGAGGAAACCTCAAATGGTCAACTGTTGACCACGGCCAAGGTGGCCCTGCGCTACAAGCGCCTGGGCGAAGTGGGCTTCTCGCACATGGGCCAGGTGTACAACCGCTTCGAGGCCGACGGCCTGGCCCTGGACCAAAAACGCCGCCTCGACGTGTGGGCCGTGGACCTGAACACGACCCTGCCCGGCAGCCGCACGGTCTTAACTGGCGAATGGGCCTGGATAGGCGTGGACGTGCCTGACAACCACGCCCCGCAGTACGGCCGCCGCCAGACCGGCGGCTTCCTCGACCTGGTGCAGCCCCTGCGTAAGGGCCGGGTATTCGGCTTTGAAAACTCGGTACTCAACGCCGCCGTGCGCCTCGAATACGTGGACTGGCACCGGGGCACGTTTGCCGAAACCGGCGGGCGCGTCGGCGACGAAACCTGGGCCGTAGTCCCGGCCCTGAGCTGGCGCCCCTCCTCGCTCACGGTCGTGCGCCTCAACTACCGGCGCGAGTGGAGCCACGACTTCCTGGGCAACCCGCCCGCGCGCCTGGCCGCGGTGCAGCTGGGCTTGTCGTCGTATTTCTAGGGTAGCCAGTTGAAGGTTAACTAGCAGAAGGCCCTTGTCTGTGCGCGCCGTACCAGCGCCGCCGAAACCAGAAGGCCACGTTGACCAGCGCAATCAGGGCCGGCACCTCAATCAGCGGCCCGATGACGCCCGCAAACGCCTGGCCTGAGTTAAGGCCAAACACGCCGATGGCCACGGCAATGGCCAACTCGAAGTTGTTGCCGGTGGCCGTGAAGGCAATGCTGGCATTCTCGGCGTAATCCGCCCCCAGCCACTTGCCCGCCGCGAAGCTGAGCACGAACATGATGCCGAAGTACAGGGCCAGCGGCAGCGCAATGCGCAGCACGTCCAGCGGCACCTGCACAATGGTTTCGCCCTTGAGGCTGAACATGACCACGATGGTCAGCAGCAGGGCAATGAGGGTGATGGGGCTAATGGCCGGGATAAACACCCGCTCGTACCACTCGTTGCCTTTCAGGCGGCGCAGCACGGTACGCGACAGAAAGCCCGCCGCAAACGGGATGCCCAGGTAAATGAGCACGCTTTGGGCAATGTCCCAGATGCCGATGTTCACGGCGTACCCTTTCAGCCCGAAGTAGGGCGGCAGCACGGAGATAAACAGCCAGGCCAGCAGGGAGTAGAACAGCACCTGAAAGATGGAGTTCAGCGCCACCAGCCCGGCCGCGTACTCGCGGCTGCCGTCGGCCAGGTCGTTCCACACCAGCACCATGGCAATGCAGCGGGCAATGCCAATGAGAATCAGGCCCATCATGTATTCGGGCTTGTCGGGCAAGAGCCAGATAGCCAGAAAGAACATGAGCAGCGGCCCCAGTATCCAGTTCAGAAACAAGGAAAGGCCGATGATGCGCGTGTTTTTGAAGACCCTGGGCAGCTCCTCGTACTTTACTTTCGCCAGGGGCGGGTACATCATCAGAATCAGCCCCACAGCCAGCGGCACATTCACCGTGCCCACCGAGAAGTAGTTTACCGCCTCGTTAATGCCGGGCACGAAGTAGCCCAGGGTCACGCCCAGCGCCATGGCCAGAAATATCCACAAGGTCAGGCCCCGGTCCAGGCCGGAGAGCTTCTTTTCGGCCAGCACGGCGGGGGCCGGGGCGGCGGTCAGATTAAGCGGATGCATGAGTCGGGTATTCAGGAGCAGGAAGAAGATAAGAAGGCGCTTCCGGGACGGAACCGGATTCAGCCCCGACTACGGCGCTGCGGCGCTCCAGCAGCACCGTGTTGCGCCAGACGCCGTGCTGTCGGCCGATGCGCTCGCGGTAGCCGACGGTGCGAAAACCCGCCCCGGTGTGAATGCTGATGCTGGTCGTGTTTTCGGGGAAAATACTGGCTTGCAGCATCCACAGGCCGTTTGTTTCCGATTCGGCCACGACGGCCGCCAGCAGCTGCCGGCCCACGCCGCGCCCGCGGGCGTCGCCGGCCACGTACACGCTCACCTCCGCCACGCCCCCGTACACGCAGCGCCCCGACACCGGCGAGAGCGCCGCCCAGCCCAGCACCTTGCCGCTATTCCCGTAGCCGGCATCGACGGCGACCAGGCGGCTGTGGGCCAGATGGCTGCGGTCCCACTCCGCCCAGGTCGGGGCTTCGGTTTGAAACGTGGCGTGGCCCGTGGCAATGCCTTGCTCGTAAATGGCGCGCACCTGGGGCCAGTGCGCGGCCGTCGTCGGTTGCAGCTTCATGGGGCAGAAAGGAAAAGGTTAATAAGCCTTGCGCAGCATGTCGGCGTACTCGTTGGGCAGCGGCGAGGCTTCCACGGCCTGCGCGGCTTTCTCCACATCGTACTCGACGCGAATCAACTCCGAGCGCACGCTTTGGGGGTCGGTGAGCTTGGTGTTCTCATCGAGGTGCAGCAGCTGGTAGGCCGCCCGCGGGTCGCCGTCCTTGGGCTTGCCCACCGAGCCGATGTTCAGCGCGTGGCGGTAGCGGGTTTCCCCTTCGTGCGCGTAGGCAAACGTCCGGTGGTAGGGCTTGTGGGTGTGGCCGAACAGCAGGATGTCGGCCTGGGCCTCCTGCAGCACCCGCAGAAAGCTGGCCTCCGGCCGGTCTTCAAACAGGTACTCGTTGATTTTGCGCGGCGAGCCGTGCACCATCAGCAGGCCCAGCGTACAGGGCTCCTCCTGGAAGTCCAGCCGCATGTGCTTCGGCAGGTAGCGCAGGTAGCGCCGCTCGTCCGCCATCACCACTTGGTTGGTGTAGGCGATGCTCTGCGCGCCCAGGTCCTTTTCCACGTCTGTTTTGTAGGCGCAGCCGCAATTCTCGCTGGCCAGCCCGATGCCCTGGTCGTAGTTGCCGGCCAGCGTCGGGATGCCCCGCCGCCGCACCTCGTTCACTACCTCGTTGGGCCAGGGCGCATAGCCCACCAGGTCGCCCAAGCAGAAAATCATGTCGGGCCGGCGCTGCTCCATATCGGCCAGCACCGCTTCAAGCGCCGGCAGGTTGCCGTGCACGTCGGAGAAGAAGGCAATTGTCATCAGTCAGAGAAAGAGGAGGAAAGTAAAACGGCGCGACCCCCGAGGGAGCCGCGCCGTTCAGCATTCTTAGCAGCACCCGCCGCCCGGCGTGCAGCACGAGGCCGTTTGCAGCTGCGGCAGGGCGAACTGCTGGGCGTTGGGAATGCCGCAGGCATCCTGCGCCAGGCAGGCCGTTTGCTTCGGCGTCAGCACGAAGTCGGCACCGTCGAACGTCAGGCCGAACTTGCCAATCGTGTCCTGCTGGTATTCCACCTCAATGGCCAAATCCTCACTGCCCAAAATCCGCTCCGACAGATTCAGGATGTCCAGAAATTTTCGTGGGGCCAGCCGGTGGTCATAGTCGCCGGCCTCCCAGAGTTGGAAGTTGGCCACTTTTTCTTTGCGCTCGACGCCGCCGCAGTCAATAAAGTGCTTGGTCACCAAGCCTACCTCCGTCACGTGGAAGTGGGCCGGTAGGTGCTCACCGCTCGGCAGGCGAAAGTTCACCTTTTTCAGACCCGCGAGGGTCTGCTTCATTTCGGAAATATTCATGGGTCAAGGAGTATGCGTGAGATGAAAAATTAGCAGGCGCAGGCATCGGCCGGGCCACAGGCCGCGCCGGTAGTGGCCTCGATAAAGAAGGCCGTAAACTGCTGCTGCACCCGGTGCAGCAATTCAGTATTGAGGCAGTAGCACACCGTCAGCCCGTCTATCTCGCCGCGTATCAGGTCCAGCGCCTTCAACTCCTGCAGGTGCTGAAATACGGTGGTGCGCGAGAGCGGCAGCTCGGCGGCAATGTCGCCGGAGATGCACGTTTGCTTGCTGGCCAGCAGCTGAATAATGGCCACCCGCGCCGGATGCCCCAGGGCCTTGGCCACGCGGGCCAGCTGTTGTTGCTCTTCGGTAAAGGCGGCGGTTTTGGCGTAGGTCATCGGACAAAGGCTAGCTATGACGCAAATATACGACATATTATGTCGCAATTTTACGACATGGGTAGAATTCTTGTCAATACCGCACAAAAAAGCCTGGGCCGACACAGCGCGATTGCGCTGTTGCCGGCCCAGACCACTTCCAGACAACTACCCCGCCGTCTATTTCTTGGCGCAGCAAGCGGGCACACCCGCCAGGGTGCAGGCCGCCGTGCCTTTATCCGGGCAGTTCTTCACCAGCGGGCAATCCCGCGTGCCCTTCAAGGGGCAGTCCGCCGTTTTGGCGGGGCTGGTAAAACCAAACAACGCACCACCAGCCAGCAGGATGGCCGTGCTTAGCATCAACACTTTCTGTTTCATATAACAAAGGGTTAGGGGTAGTCCACTGGTACGGCAGCCGGGCAGATGAGAATACGCGGGCCGTGCCCCGCGGTAAAGAAAACTACTTAGGCGGCCTGACCAACGCCCGCCGCTTCCAGCGCCTGTTTCGTGATGCCGCCGCTCTGGCAGCAGGCCAGCAGGGCCCCGTTCACGGCCACGGCCGGCAGGCTTTGCACGCCCAGCAGGCGGGCCCGGCGCAGGGCCGGGTTGCCCGCTTCGGTTTCGGTCAGGTTGTGGGTGATGATGTCGCAGCTGCTGCCAGAAGTGCTTTTGACTAGCTCGACCACGGGGCTGCACAGCGGGCAGCCGGCGGTGAATACTTCTACGATACGCTTCATAGGGCAGGGGATAGGGTAATCAATACAACGGGACAAAGCTCCGGCCGCCCCCCCCGTGTCGGTCAAGCTTTTTCTTCTTCTTTTTTCGCGCGGCCCGCGTTGTGCTGCTCCAGCCGCCCGCCTATCTCGCGTAGCTCCCGCATCTTCTGCGTCAGCTCGCCCTCGCTCAGGTGGGGAAACGCCCGACGCAACTCCTCAATGCGCCCCGCGTCCTGGCAGTCACCGGGGCAGGCCCCCACCACGTCCACTAGCTGCAGGGCCAGCCCCTTGCGGAATACCTCGTCCAGCAGCAGGTGCTCGGCGCTGCTCAGCCCGTTGGTCACGGCCTTAAACTGCACTAGCACCTGGTCAGGCTCCATGGTTTCCGCGTCCAGCATCCGGCCGATGCCGTGCAGCTGGCCGGCCAGCATGTTCAGGCGGCTTTTCAGGTCGCGGGTCAGGTCTTTGGGAAGCATGGCGTGTGAGTTTTAGGCAATAACGAAGCCGCCGGAGGTGTCGGTCAAGGGCCGGTTGCTTTTTTATCATTGGTGGCAGCCCGCTGCCTGCTGCGGAAAGCTGCAACTTTTCCCCGTACTTTAGCATTCGCTTAAATACAACAACAGGCGCTGCACCTCTCTTCCCGATGAATCCAACCCCTTGCATTCGGGTCTTTGCCGACTCTGACCACATCCAGCAGTGCCAGCAGCGCCTGACCCGGGCGGCTCCCGCGCTTAGCTCGCTGGCCAGTGTCCTAGCTTTGACCGGCAACGAAGTGCGCCTGCAAATGCTCTTTCTACTGGCCGACGAGCAGCTATGCGTGTGCGACCTGGCCGACGTGCTGCAGATGACCATTTCCGCAGTTTCGCAGCACCTGCGCAAACTCAAGGACGGCGGTGTCGTCACGGCCCGCAAAGTCGGCCAAACCGTGTACTACACCCTCCACGCCGAGCACCTGCCGG
>CAXUEM010000003.1:0-11938 GCA_964249885.1 uncultured Hymenobacter sp.
CCGGTGGTGCCGGCCGCGCCCGCCGCGCGGGCGCTGGACGCCGCCCGCCAGCCCGATGGCAGCGTGTTCGTGGCCAGCTATGACAAGGGCCTGGCCCTCTTCCGGCCCGGCACCCAGGCCGCCGAGTACTTCGTGCCCAACGGTCCGGCTACGAACCTGGCCTTTGGCCTGCTGGCCGACGCCAGGACCAGCACCGTGCATGTATTCAGCGGGGGCTACTCGGAGCGCTACAACCAGCTGGGCATCGGGGCCGGCTTCTATGAGTACCAGCAGGGGCAGTGGACGAACTACACGGCCGCGCTGTCGGCGGCTGAGTATCCCAACGTATTTGACTTGTCGCGCGGCACGCGCACGCCCGATGGTACGCTCTACATTGCCAGCTTCGGTGGCGGCCTGCTGGAGTGGCAGGGGCCCGGCAAATTTCGGCGCTTCACGCAAGGCACAGCCGGCAGCCCGCTGCTCAGCGAAATTGCGGATAACCCCGACTTTACGCGCCTGACCGATGTGGCGGTCGACGCGGAGGGCAGCGTCTGGGTGGTGAACCGCCACAACCGACCCGGCTTTTCCGGCTTGTTTGTTTTCAGCCCGGCGACGAACCGATGGGAAACCGTGCCCTACTTTGCCGGTGCCCACAACCTGGACCGCCTGGCGCTGGACGACTTCGGCGGAGCCTGGGTGTCGGAAACCCGGCAGGGCGGCGCCGGCCTGTGGGCCGTGGACCGCACCGGCACCAAGCTGCGCCGGTTCACAACCGAAAACGGCCTGCCGAGCAATGCGATTTATGACCTGATGAAAGACCGGCGCGGCTTTATCTGGGTGGCCACTGCCGACGGCGTCGCCATCTCAGAAGACCCCAGCCAGGTTTTCGAGCCTACTGCAACGCCGAAGTTTGCCAAGCCCTACGTGCGGCGGGGCGAGGGCAAAGACTTTCCCGTGCTGTCCGAGGAAGTGGTCCGCTGCATGGCCGTGGACGGGGGCAACCGCAAATGGTTCGGCACCGACACCGGGCTGTGGCTGTTCAGTGAAGATGGCGACGAGGCCCTGCTGCACTTCACCACGGCCAACAGCCCCTTGCCCAGCAACCGCATCACGGATGTGGCCGTGAACGACAAAACCGGCGAGGTTTTCGTGGGCACCGACGCCGGGCTGGTCAGCTACCGGGGCAGTGCAACGGTTACGGAAGGAGCACCCAGCTGCGCGCAGGTGTCGCCCAATCCGGTGCGGTCGGGCTTCGGCGGGCAGGTGGGCATCAATGGGCTGGCCAACAATGCCCGGGTGAAAATCACGGACGTGGCGGGCCGGCTCGTATACAGCACTACGGCCAGCGGCGGCACCGTGACCTGGAACCTGACCGATGGCAGCGGCCGGCGGGTGCGCAGCGGGGTCTACCTGGTGCTCTCGGCCGATGCCGACGGCCAGAACGGCTGCGTGAGCAAAGTGGCGGTGCTTTAATTCTATCGTAATGGGGTGATAAGGTGCTGGCGTGATGAAGTAAAGAATACCTCATCACGTTAGCACCTTATCACCCCATTACCTGTCATCCTTATGCAAATCAAAACCCGCGGCATCGTCCTGAACTACCTCAAATACCGCGAAACCAGCATTATCACCCGCATCTACACCGAGCGGCTGGGCGTGCAGAGCTACGTGGTGAACAGCGTGCGCAAAGCTAAGCCGCCGGGCCGCATAGCATTATTTCAGCCCTTCACCCTGCTGGAGCTGGTGGCTTACGTGGCCCGGCCCGGCAGCGGCCTGACCCGGCTTTCGGAGTTTCGTTGCGCCGAGCCGCTGCGCACGCTGCCCTACGATGTGCAGAAAAGCAGCGTCGTACTGTTTTTGTCGGAAGTAGTGAGCCGGGCCGTGCGCGAGGAAGAGCAGAACGAGCCGCTGTTTCGCTTTCTGCACGACTCCATTCTGGCGTTTGATGAGCAGGAAGTCGGGACGGAAAACTTCGCGCTGCTGTTTCTTTTGCACCTGGCCACGCACCTGGGCTTCGGCCTCAGCAGCGGCGGCGAGCTGACCGACCAACTGGTGCTGGCTGGCCACAGCACGGCCGGCTCGGGCTATTCTGCCGGGCCGGCCGTGCTGCGCCTGCGCGAGTTCGAGACGTACTTCGACGAGCTGCTGCACGACCCGGCCCGCAGCACCATCCCCAACGGCCGGGTGCGGCGCGAGCTGCTGAGCGTGCTCATCCGCTACTACCAGCTGCACGTTGAGCAGCTCGGCGAAATCAAGTCGCTCGATATTCTTTCGCAGGTGGTGGCGTTTAAACCGCACCGGGCCGGGGGGGGCGCCCACCACCCCCTCCGGGCCGGGGCCGCAAGCCGCTTAGGCCCGGCCAGCAGGGGGTAGGAGTGAGTTGCGCTACTTGATGTCAACCACTTCTACCTCGAAGCGCAGCACGGCATTCGGCGGGATGTCGGCGCCGGCGCCGCGCTCCCCGTAGCCCAGGGGCGAGGGAATATAAAGGACGGCTTTGGCACCTTTGGGCAGCATGGCCACGCCCTGGTCCCAGCCGGCAATGACTTGGCCCTGGCCCAGCGTGAAGGCGAAAGGCGTGTTGCCGTGCCGGGCCGAGGCATCAAATTCCTTGCCCGTGCTCAGCACCGTGCCGCGGTAGAGCACGCTCACCGTCTGCCCTTTTCGCGGCAGGGCACCCTTACTGGGCCGCGTAATGAGGTAATAGGTGCCGCCGGGCGCGCGGCGCGCCACAGCCTTTTTGCTTTTCAAATACGCCAGAATGCTGGCCTCGTCCTTTTTCAGGGTGGCGGCCGCGCGGGTTTTGGCTTCCTGCTGCTGCCGGGCCAGGGCCTGCGCCTGCTCGGCCTGCATGGCGGCCTGCGTTTTCAGGGCCTGGGCACTGGCCAGCAAGACGAGCACGTTGCCGCCGCGCCGGATAAAGGGCGGCACCGGCTGGCCGGCTGAGCGCGCAAACAGCGAGTCAGCCGGAAAGCGAAACACGGCGCTGTCGCCGGGCAGCAGCAGGCTCAGGGCCTGCTCTACCCCGGTGGCGGGTAGCTGCTCGGGTAGCAGCACGGCCACCGGCGCGGGCTGTAGGCGCCGCGAGGCCATCAGTACCGAGTCGCGCCCGGTGCGGTATTCTAGGTGAAGCAGCAGCACCTGCCCGGCCCGGCTGGCGTAGGGTGCATCGGTGGGCGGCGCCAGCGGGCGCGGCTGGTAGCGCCCGGCGGCGTCTTTGCGAAACAGCTGGTACTCGGTGCCCGTGGGCAGCCGGGCAAAGCTGCCGGCTGGGGCGGGGGCGCCGCCCTGCGCGCAGGCCGGACTAGTGGCCAGCGGAGCCAGCGCCAGACACAGCGAGAAAAATACCTTGAAATTCATAAGCACTCCATCGGGGTGGGCAGACAAAAGGCCGTTTTCAGGTGAAAACGGCCTTCGCAAATCTGAAATACAAAACAATTTACTGCGACACAGCCACGACGACCATGTCGAAGAGCAGGGGCGAGTCGGGCGGGATAATGCCCTGGCCAATTGAGCTGTAGGCCAGGTAAGAAGGAATTAGCAGCAGCTTGTGGTCGCCCTGACGCATCAGCGGTACGCCCACGTTCCAGCCGGGGATAATCTTGGAGTCGCCAACAACAAACTGCAGGCACTCACAGAGCGAGCGGCCGGTGTAGGAGGTGTCGAAGATGGTGTTTTCCTGCTGCTTGGTTATCAGCCGGCCCTCGTACTTGATGGAAACCAGCTTGCCCGCCGCCGCTTCAGCGCCCTGCGGGTTGCTGGTCAGGGTTACAACGTAAACGCCTTCGCGGGTTTTTGTGTAGCTCGACGGCTCAAACTTGTTGCGCACCAGATACGCCCGGATAACGCTGTCGTCGATGGCCTTGTACTTTTCCAACCGCTTAAGCTGGGCCTCACTCACGCCGTTGGAGTCGTCTTTTTTGCAGCCCAGCAGGCCCGGAACGGCCCCGGTGAGCAGCATAAGCGCAATGACAACGTAAGCCGATAGATTTTTCATAGTGGAAAGTGAGTAATAAAACATCGTCGGCCGTGCCGCCCTACGATAAGAGCCGCGCCGGCTGGGAAGGTTCCAGTCAGCGCGGCTCCTACGGCAGAAGCAGGCTTACTTCACGTCCGTCAGCTCCACGTCGAAGCGCAGGGGCGAACTGGCGGGAATGCCAGGGCGGCCCTGCTCACCATACGCCAGCGACGAGGGAATAAGAATGGTAGCCTTGCTGCCCTTGTTGAGCAGGGCGATACCCTCGTCCCAGCCTGGGATTACGGCGCCGCGGCCCAGCGGAAACTCAATCGGCTTGCCATTATTACCCTTAGCCGAGGAGTCGAACTCCTTGCCATCCAGCAGGGTACCCTTGTACTGCACGCTCACCGTCTGGCCGGCCTGGGCCTTGGCGCCGGTGCCGGGCTGAGTAATGACGTAGTAAATGCCCGAGGGCGTCTTTTTGGCGGCCGTCAGGTTGTTCTTTTTCAGGTAGTCCTGCAGAATGACCTCGTCCTTTTTGTTTTGGGTCTCGGCGTAGGCCATCATCTTACGCTGCTGCTCCTGCATCATTTTCTGCTGGTCGGCCTGCGCGTCGCGGGTGGCTTCTTCGCGGGTTTGCAGCTTGTCGGCCTTCACCAGCATCACGATGTAGTTGCCTTTTTTCTTCAGGTTGGCCGGGGCGGGCTGCCGGGCGTTGCGCATGAAGAGCGTGTCGGCGTTGAAGCGGAACACGCCGCTGTCGCCGGGCTGCAGCATGGCGAAGGCTTCCTGCTCGGCGCCGCGCTGCTTGGCTTCCTTGAGCTCCTCCAGCGGCACGCGCACGGGTAAGCCGAACTGCCGCTCCCGCGACTTCATCATCACGGAGTCGCCGGCGGTGCGGTACTCCATGTGCACGGCCAGAATCTTGCCCAGTCGGTCTTTGTAGGTGGCATCGGCGCCATCGGCCAGCTCGCGGGCCTCGTACTTGCCGCCCACATTCTTGAAAATCTTGTACTCGATGCCGGACTTGGTTTTGGCGAAGTCGGCGTCGGCGCCGCCTTTGTTGCAGGCGGCCAGCAGGCTGGCAAAGCTGAGCACGCCGGCGGCCAGAGCCAGGCGCCGCGCAGAACGGGAGGTAAACTGCATGAAGAAAGAAAGTTGGGAGAGAAACAGTTGGAAGCCGCAAGTTACGCCACGGGCGGCGCAACGGCCAGCGCCGGCGTCCGGCTCAGGGCGGCGGTGGCGGCCAGCTCGACCTGGTAGGCCGGCAGCAGACTCAGAAATTTCTCGACGGTTGCTTCGAGGCGCTGATGGCTGATGCCGCCGGCGGCGTTGTGGTGGCCGCCGCCCTCGAAGTGCTGGCGGGAGAAGTCGCTCACCGAGAAGTTACCCACCGAGCGGAAGGAGATTTTGACGGCCGGGCCGCGGTCGATGAACACGGCGGCCAGCACCACGCCCTCAATGCTTAGCGCGTAGTTCACCAGACCCTCGGTGTCGCCGGTCTTGCTGTCGTAGGCCTTCAGCTCGTCCTGCGTAATGGCAATGTAGGCGGTGTTGAACTCGCGGTGCACTACCAGCTTGTCCTTGAGCACGAAGCCCAGGAAGCGCAGGCGCTGCTCGGAGTGCGAGTCGTAGATGCGCCGGTGCACGGCCGAGAGGTTGATGCCGGCATTGAGCAACTCGGCAATGATGAGGTGGACGTTGCGCGAGGTGCTGGGGTGGCGAAACGAGCCCGTATCGGTCATGATGCCGGCGTAGAGGCACTCGCCGATGTTGCAGTCAATCAGCTCCTGGTCGCCGAGGTCGCGGATAACCTCAAAAATCAGCTCGGCGGTGGCGGCGGCGCCGGGGTTGGAGAAATCGAGGTCGGCGAAGTTTTCCGGCTCTTGGTGGTGGTCAATCAGCACCTTGGTGCCGGGCGCGTTGCGCACGTACTCGCCCAGCTCGTTGATGCGGCCCAGGCAGCTGAAGTCGAGGCAAAACAAGACTTCGGCGCGGCTCACCAGGTCCTGCACCTGCCGGTCGTTCTGACGCTTGTCGTACACCACTACCTCGTCGTTGCCGGCCATCCAGTTCAGAAAGCCCGGATAGTCGGACGGCGTGACGACCGTGACGTGGTGGCCCAGCTTGCGCAAATAGCCCGAGAGCGCCAGCGAGGAGCCCAGCGCGTCGGCGTCGGGCTTGTGGTGGGTGGTGATAAAAACCTGCTTGGGCTGGGCCAGCAGGGCCTTGAGGGCAGAAATGGGACTCGGCATTACCAAGGGGTGAAGAGCTGGCAAAAAAACTGACTGCCCGGAGCTTAGCTTTTATCTGGCGCGAAACGGGGCGGCAAAAGTCGGAAGAATTCTTGGCTCAACAACGGCCGGCCCCGCGAAGGTTCTGCGCGGCCCGGCGAACTGCCGGGGCGGCGGCGCAGCCGGGTTTGGCTACTTTTGCAGCTTCCATTTCTCATTTTCCTCATCCCCATTTCAAGTTCGCATGGCAACCAACCGCACTTTCACCATGATTAAGCCCGACGCCGTGGCCGAAAACCACATCGGTGGCATCCTGCACATGATAGAGCAGGGCGGCTTCCGCATCGTGGAGCTTCAGAAAGTAGCCCTGACGCCGGAGCGCGCCGGCCAGTTCTACGCCGTGCACAAGGAGCGGCCCTTCTACCAGGACCTCGTGCGTTACATGTCGAGCGGCGCCATCGTAGCCGCCGTGCTCGAGAAAGACAACGCCGTGGCTGATTTCCGCACCCTGATTGGCGCCACCAACCCCGCCAACGCCGAGGAAGGCACCATCCGGAAAAAGTACGCTAAGAGCATTGAGGCCAACGCCGTGCACGGCTCCGACTCCGACGAGAATGCGCAGATTGAGGCCGACTTTTTCTTCGGCAACGCCCGCTAGATAAAGCCCATAGTCGTCTGTTGCGCGCCTTACTTATTAAAAAGGGCCCTGCTGACTCAGCAGGGCCCTTTTTGTGAATGCTGTTTTTATACTGAATTTATACCAATTATGTGCTTGGGTCGAATAATTTGACCGGCCAGCAGGGGGTAGTGGAGCTGCTAAGCGGACAGCGCTGGCTCGGCCTGCTGGGTGGTCACGTCGCTGACGTTGGTATGCTTGTGCTTGAACAGAACGACGAATAGCACCGCAATAACCAGCGCGTAGCCAGCAAACGCCAGCCAGATACCGGGCCAGTCTTTGGTGTTGTCGGGCAGGGTGTAGTATTTCTGGATGATAATGCCGCTGAGTGAGGAGCCCAGCACGGCGCCGAAGCCGTTGGTCATCATCATAAACAAGCCCTGCGCGCTGGCCCGGATGGAAGGGTCGGTCTGGGTTTCGACAAACAGCGAGCCGGAAATATTGAAAAAGTCGAAGGCCATGCCGTAGACGATGCAGGAGAGAATAATCATCCACAGGCCGTCGCCGGGGTTGCCGTAGGCAAATAGCCCAAACCGCAGCACCCAGGCTATCATGCTGAACAGCATCACCTGCTTGATGCCAAAGCGCTTGAGAAAGAACGGAATGGCGAGGATGAACAGCGTCTCGGAGATTTGCGAGATGGACATGATAATGGCCGGATACCGCACCGCCAGCGAGTCCTTGTAGGCGTCCACGGTCGCAAAGTCATGCAGGAACGTGTCGCCGTAGGCATTCGTGAGCTGCAGGGCCGCCCCAAGCAGCAGCGCAAACAGGAAGAAAATGGCCATTTTCGAGTCGCGCAGCAGGGCAAAAGACTTTAAACCCAGCGACTCGCTCAGGCTCTTGCTTTCCGTGGCGCGCGACATAGGCGGGCACGCCGGCAGCGTAAACGAGTAGAAACCCAGCAAAATGGCTGCGGCCGATGCCACGTAGAACTGGTTGGCCGACGTCTCGAAATGCAGCAGGCTGACTACCCAGAGCGCCACAATAAACCCAACCGTGCCCCAGACTCGAATCGGCGGGTAGTCCTTCACCACGTCGCCACCCCGGCTTTTCAGGGCCGAATATGCCACGGCAATGGAAAGCGCCAGCGTGGGCATGTAGAAAATCATGTTCAGCAGCATGACCCAGAACATGGTGCCGGGATTATCGACCAGCGGCACGGTGAACAGCACCAGGCCGCCGGCAATGTGCAGCAGGCCGTAAAGCTTCTCGGCGTTGATGTACTTATCGGCCAGAATGCCCATGAGCGAGGGCATAAAAATAGACGCAATGCCCATGGTGGAGAAAATAGCGCCGAACTGCGCCCCCGACCATTGCTTGGTTTGAAACCAGTAGGCGCCGATGGTTATGAGCCAAGAACCCCAGATAAAAAACTGGAGAAAGCTCATGATAATGAGACGCAGCTTCGTGCTCATGCCGGACCAGATAAGAAAGAGGTGGATGTTGCTTTGCCTATAAAGGTACACGATTTAGCCCGGCACCGAAAAGACGGAAAGCGCCGGCGCAGCCCCAAGCTGTTGGGCCCGGCTGGCTGCCCCCGCAGGCCTGGTTCCAGGAGTAGCCCCGCAGCCACGCGTACTTCAGCCAAGCGGGCGCGCCTGACGGACGAAAAAACGCCGCCCTACGCGAGTAGGGCGGCTTTTCGGTACGCAGGAGGAAGGCCGGCTAGCGGGCTGCCTCGGTTTCGGCCAGCGTGGGGTAATCAATGTAGCCCTGCTCGAAGCCTTGGGGTCCGGGCGCATAGAGCGTGGCCATGTCGGGCTGGGCCAGGGCGGCGCCGGTGCGCAGGCGCTCTACCAGGTCGGGGTTGGAGATGAACGGGCGGCCGATGGCCACCAGGTCGGCGCCGCCCGTGGTCAGGGCCGTTTCGACCTCGGCAGCGGTGTTGTAGCCGCCGCTGAGAATAAGCGCGTTGGTAAACTTGGCGCGCATGGTTTCTACGGTGGCGGCGGGCACGGCGGGCGCGCCCATGCTCTCGTGGTTCACCAGGTGCAGGTACACCAGGTTCAGCTTTTGCAACTCCTCGGCCAGATAGACGTAGGTCGCGTCGATTTCGGGGTGGTGGGGCAGGTCGCCGTTCACGCCCCAGGGCGAGAGCCGGATGCCGGTGCGCTCGGCGCCAATGGCTTCGGCGACGGCTTTGGCTACTTCCAGCACGAAGCGGGCGCGGTTTTCCACGGAGCCGCCGTACTCATCGGTGCGCTGATTGGCGGCCGGGTGCAGAAACTGCTCCAGCAGGTAGCCGTTGGCCCCGTGCAGCTCCACGCCGTCGAAGCCGGCCTCGATGGCCAGCTGGGCGCTTTTGACGAACTCCTGCACCACCTCTTCAATTTCTTCGGTTTCCAGGGCGCGCGGCACCGGCTGGGCCTGCATCTGGGCCTGGTCGGTCCACATCTCGCCGGCCGCCGCCACCGCCGAAGGCCCTACGCCGCGGGCGCCCTCGGGCAGGTTGTGCGGGTGGAAAACGCGGCCCGCGTGCATGAGCTGTACAAAAATATGGCCGCCCTGGCCGTGGACGGCGGCCGTAATCGGCTTCCAGCCCTCGGCCTGCGCCTGGTTGAAAAGGCCGGGCATGCGGGCATAGCCCAGGCCGTGGGGCGAAGGCGAGGTGCCCTCGCTGATAATCAGGCCGGCGCTGGCGCGCTGGGTATAATACTCGACCATCATGGCGTTGGGCACATTGCCCAGGGCGCGCGCGCGCGTCATAGGCGCCATAACGAGGTGGTTGCGGAGCGTGAGCGGGCCCAGACGGGCCGGGCTGAAGGTTTTCTGACTCATGACGAAGAAAATTGGGTGTGGGCTTTAAAGAAAAAATCCATCCAAAAGTTTGGATGGATTAAAAATTATTTAGGGCCGGCAGAGCCTCAGCCTTATCCCAGCTCGCCCAGAAAACCAGCCAGCTCGCGCAAAGCCTCGCGGTTAAGCTGCACCTGCACCCGCCGCCCCTGCTTCTGGCTGGTGATGAGGCCGCTGTCGGCCAAAACTTTGAGGTGGTGCGACACGCAGGGCTGCGAGAGGCCCGTAAGCGTCTGCACCTCGGCAAAGCTCAATACCCCCTGCTGGCTCAGAGCCAGCACCACGGTCAGCCGGTACTTGTCGGCCAGGGCGCCGGCGGCGCGCTCAATCAGTTCTTTTTCCATGCGACGTCCCAATTTACGCCGGGCCTGCGCAGCAAACCCGGCCGCCGCTAGGATGGTTTGGCGCCGGGCGGCGGCCCCGCACGCAAAAGCCCCGGCGGGTAGGCCAGGGCTTAAGAAGATAAAAAGCAGTGAACGGGATACTTACGCTACGTTGGCCTCCTGGTAGCGGCGGCTTACTTCGTCCCAGTTGATGAGGTTGAAGAACGCGGCGATGTAGTCGGGGCGGCGGTTCTGGTACTTGAGGTAGTAGGAGTGCTCCCACACGTCGAGGCCGAGTACGGGCAGGCCGGTGCAGCCGGTATCGGGCATAAGCGGGTTGTCCTGATTGGGAGTCGAGCAGATTTGCAGCGAGCCGTCAGCCTGCTTGCACAGCCAGGCCCAGCCCGAGCCGAAGCGCGTGGTGGCGGCTTTGGTGAATTCCTCCTTGAACTTGTCGTAGGAGCCGAACGTGCGGTTTATCTGCTCGGCGATGGCGCCCGTGGGCTGTCCGCCGCCGTTGGGGCTCAGGATGGTCCAGAACAGCGAGTGGTTCCAGTGGCCGCCGCCGTTATTGCGCACGGCCGCCGGGGCCTTGGCGATGTTGTGCAAGAGGCTCTCCAGGTCCTGGCCTTCGAGGTCGGTGCCGGCCAGGGCATTGTTGAGGTTGGTGACGTACGCTTGGTGATGCTTGGTATGATGGATTTCCATCGTCTGCGCATCAAAGTGGGGCTCCAGCGCATCAGATGCGTAAGGCAGCTTAGGTAGTTCGAAGGCCATGAAGAGAAAAATTGGTGGTGGAAGGATACTTGTTTCGGCAGTTGCCCGCGAACAACGGACCACGAAAACAAGCAGCGCGGGTAGTCGGCTCGCCAAAAGTAGATTATTTTCGCAATGACTTGAAGAAATCTTGCATCAATGCCGCGCAATCTTCGGCCAGCACGCCACCGGTCAGCGTAGTGCGCGGATGCAGCAGGCCGCCCTGGTGGCGCCGGAAGCCGTGTTTAAGCTCCTCAGTGCCAAATACTAGCCCGCGCAGTTGGCTCCAGTGGCAGGCGCCAGCGCACATCACGCACGGCTCCACCGTGACGTAAAGCGTGCAATCGGTTAAATATTTATTGCCTAAAAAATTGGCCGCCGCCGTCAGGGCCAGCATCTCGGCGTGGGCCGTAACGTCGCGCAGTTGCTCGGTCTGGTTGTAGCCCCGCCCGATGACCTGCTGGTCCAGCACTACCACCGCGCCAATCGGAATTTCGCCGCTCTCCAGCGCCAGCAGGGCCTGCCGCAGGGCCTGCCGCATAAAGTAGGCGTGGTCGAACACCGGCATTTTTATCAGCGGTTAGTGATTAGTGGTTGATAGCAAATAACTAGTGCCCTGCTAATCACTAATCGTTACTTATTTGAGCTCAACGGCATTCATCACGGCCTGGGCGGTGGGCCGCCACTGCGCCTGCTCCTCGAAGGGCACGACGAAGGTGAAAACGAACAGTTGCTGCTCCTTGATAGCGTACTGCACCGCCTGGTAGCGCTTGATGGGCGCCAGATTGCTGCCGCGGCGGTTGTCGCTCACGGTCGAGACGAACTCGAAGAAGATGTAGTCGCGGCCCTTCACGGTACGGATGTCCTCGGTCAGAAACTCGACTTTGGTGTACAGGCGCTGAATGCTGGCCTTGTAAATCTTGAGCAGCACGGCGTAGTCGGCGCTCATGAAGGGCGTTGGGCGCAGGGCTACGCTGAAGTCGACGCGGCCGCTGGCGTTGCTGTACACGGCCAGCGGCTTGCGCGGCGCCGGGTATTTGAGGGCAATGCCATCGTCGGGCAGCGCCGAGAAGCCCACCGGCACGCCCACCGCCAGGCCAGCCCCGAGCTTGACGGTGGTGAGCTTGGGCCTGGGCGCAGCGCTTAAGCCGGCGGCCGGCCGGGAAGGCAGCGGCCGAGCCTCAACGGCGGAGGCCAGCAGGGGGTACAAAAG
>CAXUEM010000003.1:11948-14599 GCA_964249885.1 uncultured Hymenobacter sp.
GCATAAGGGAGCAGCGTAAAAGACGAAGTAACAGCCGGCCGCCGGCCGTTCTTAAAAGCATCGCAGCCCGGCAACCATCAAAGTTGCCGGGCTGCGGAAACAAACGGACAGGCGGCGAGCAGACCGGCCCGCCTAGCGGCGAGCCGTTGTGGGGTACTTGATGCGGACTTTCTTCCAGTACACGTAGTTGCCGGTTTTGGCTTCGACCAGGTAGGTGCCGGCCGGGATGCGGCCCAGGTCCACGGGCTCGCCGGTGTTGGTGGCCGGGTCGAGGGCGGTCTGGTAGATAACCTTGTTTTTGTAATCGGTCATGACCAGCGTGCCGGGCTGCGAGAAGTTCTGCGTGAAGCTGAGCAGCACGCTGTTCGACTTCGGCTTGGGGAAAACGTCGATGCCCGAGAGCGTTTCCACGCGCTTGATGGGGCCTTCCAGCGTCACGGCGCCGGCCTCATCACTCTTGGCTTTCACCACGGTGCCGGCGTCGTTTTTGCGCTTGGTTTTAGTCTTGGTCTGGGCTTCGGCAGCAGTACCGGAAAGCAGGGCGGCAGCCAGGGCGAGGTAGGGGAGGAGTTTCATGAACAGGAAAAATAAGAAAGTAAGGCCAGGCAAAGAAACGCGGTTGCAAGGCTGCTTTGCATACTCCGTACCAGAAATGCGGGTTGCCCCGATTTTGCCCCGCCGCCCGGCTGGCTACCTTTGCCCCCAACGGTTCAGGCAGTTAAATAACCGCCCCCGGCCGAGCTGCACCTGCTGCCTAAGCAGGCGCGCCGCGCCGTTATCCGTTTCATTCGTTAAACTAGTTAGCATCTGCGGTTTATGTTGAGAACCCACACCTGCGGCGAGCTTCGCCCCGAGCACATTGGCCAAACCGTCACCCTTTGCGGCTGGGTGCAGCGCACCCGCGACAAAGGCGGCATTCTCTGGATAGACCTGCGCGACCGGTACGGCCTGACCCAGCTGGCCCTGGAAGAAGGCGTGGAAAGCGAGCAGGTGCGCCAGCAGGGCCGGGAGCTGGGCCGCGAGTTCGTGCTCCGGGTGACGGGCCGCGTGGCGGAGCGCTACTCCAAAAACGACAAAATGCCCACCGGCGGCATCGAAATCCGGGTCGAGCAGCTCGACATACTGAACCCCGCCAAGCTACCGCCCTTCCTCATCGAAGATGAAACCGACGGTGGCGACGACCTGCGCATGCGCTACCGCTACCTCGACCTGCGCCGCAACCCTGTGCGCCAGAACCTGATGCTACGCCACCGCATGGCCCAGGCCGTGCGCCGCTACCTCGACGGCCAGGATTTTATCGAAGTGGAAACCCCGGTGCTCATCAAGTCCACGCCCGAAGGTGCCCGCGACTTTGTGGTGCCCTCGCGCATGAACCCCGGCGAATTCTACGCCCTGCCGCAAAGCCCGCAGACGTTCAAGCAGCTGCTCATGGTGTCGGGCTTCGACCGGTATTTTCAGATTGTGAAGTGCTTCCGCGACGAAGACCTGCGCGCCGACCGCCAGCCCGAGTTCACGCAGATAGACTGCGAAATGGCCTTCGTGACGCAGGAAGATATCCTGAACACCTTTGAGGGCCTCACGCGCTACCTGTTCAAGGAAATCAAGAACTTGGATTTCCCCGAAGTGCCGCGCATGACCTACGCCGACGCCATGCGCGACTACGGCAACGACAAGCCCGACACCCGCTTCGAGATGAAGTTCGTGGACCTGACCAGCACCGTGCAGGGCCAGGGCTTCCCGGTCTTCGACCAGGCCGAAGTTGTGCTCGGCATCAATGCCCTGAGCTGCGCCGCCTACACCCGCAAGCAGATTGACGAACTCACCGAGTTTGTGAAGCGCCCGCAAATCGGCGCCACCGGCCTCGTGTACGCCCGCGTGGAGGCCGACGGCCAGGTGAAATCCTCGGTGGATAAGTTCTACTCCCAGGACGAGCTGCGCCGCTGGAGCGCGGCCTTCGGCGCCAACGAGGGCGACCTGCTGCTGCTGCTGGCCGGCCCCGAAGCCAAAACCCGCAAGGCCCTGAGCGAGCTGCGCCTGGAAATGGGTCAGCGCCTGGGTTTGCGCGGCAAAGATTCGTTCGCCCCGCTTTGGGTCGTGGATTTCCCCCTGCTGGAATACAGCGAGGAGGAAAACCGCTACTTCGCCATGCACCACCCCTTCACCTCGCCCAAGCCCGAAGACCTCCCCCTGCTGGATTCGCCCGACACCATAGCCCAGGCCCGCGCCAATGCCTACGACCTAGTTATCAACGGCGTAGAAGTCGGCGGCGGCTCCATTCGCATTCACGACCGCGCCGTGCAGGCCCGCATGTTCAGCTTGCTGGGTTTCAGCGCGGAAGAGGCCCAAGCCCAGTTCGGCTTCCTGCTCGACGCCTTCGAGTACGGCGCCCCGCCCCACGGTGGCATCGCCTTCGGCTTCGACCGGCTCTGCTCGTTGTTCGGCGGTGCGGATAGCATCCGCGACTTTATCGCCTTCCCCAAAAACAACTCCGGCCGCGACGTGATGATAGATTCGCCCTCACCGATTTCGGAGTTGCAGCTCAAGGAGTTGAGTATTGCGACGGCAGTGGTGGGGAAGTAGAATTCACTGAAACTAAAAAAACAGAAGCGGGGGCGGGGTCAAAAAAGGGCCGGGGAGGTTTTTTTTGTAAA
>CAXUEM010000003.1:14609-24684 GCA_964249885.1 uncultured Hymenobacter sp.
AAACTCCAAAAAAAAAAAAAAACCCGCCGGGCCCACTCAACCCCCCGGCCCCGCTTCTGTTTTTCAGAGAAACCAAGCTTTAAAAATTCCGCTCGCCTACTTCGCGCTTGCCTAGCATCACGGCGCCGACCATAGCGGCCAGAAACAGCACCGAGGCCAGCTCAAACGGCAGCAGGTAGTTGCGGTAGAGCACCAGGCCCAGCCGGTCTACCATGCCGATTTGCGAGTCGAAGGTGGCGGCGTTGTAGCCGGCCGGCTGAATGTCGCGCAGCGCGGCTACCATGATGAGCAGCAGCGAGCCGCCGGCAATGGCCGCCGCTACCTTGGCCAGCAGGGGCTTCTGGGGCTCGGTATCCTGGTTCAAGTTCAGGAACATAATCACGAACAGAAACAAAACCATGATGGCGCCCGCATACACGATGATGTTCACGGCGGCCAGAAACTGCGCGTTCAGCAGCAAGTAGTGGCCCGAAAGCGTGAAGAACGTGAGGATGAGGAACAGCACGCTGTGGATGGGGTTTTTGACCAGCACCACGCCCAGCGCGCTCAGCAGCGCCACAAACGAAAGAAAGAGAAAAAGAGGAGACATAGAGGCAGAAAGGCGGTCATGCTGAGCGCAGCGAAGCATCTCGCCTGCGGTGGTAACTCAATCGTTCAACGGGTTCCAGCGAGATGCTTCGCTGCGCTCATCATGACCACCGGAGTTCAGGCGGGCTGCAACTGGCTTTTCAGCTTCTCCGCCTGCTCCGGCGTGAGCTGAATGCCGCGGCCGCTACGCTTGTCGGGGTCGGCGGGCTCTACCAGACGGTCTTTGCCGTAGATAAACTCGTCGCGCTCGAAGCGCGGTGGCACCATTTTGTCGGCTTGCAGGTACACGGCGGCCTTCGGGCAGGCCTCTTCACACAGGCCGCAGAAGATGCAGCGCAGCATATTGATTTCGTAGCTGACGGCGTACTTCTCCTCGCGGTACAGCTTTTCCTCGCCCTTTTTGCGCTCGCCGGCCACCATGGTGATAGCCTCGGCGGGGCAGGCCACGGCGCAGAGGCCGCAGGCCGTGCAACGCTCCCGGCCAGCTTCGTCGCGCTTGAGCACGTGCAGACCGCGGTAGATAGGGGAGAAGGGACGGGTTTCTTCGGGATAGCGAATAGTGGCCTTCTTCGAGAAGAAGTGCCGCAGTGTAATGGAAAGGCCCTGGAAGATAGCCGGCAGGTAGGCCCGCTCGGCAAGCGTCATGGGCTTCTTCTCCAGAACTTTAATGCGGTTGCTCAGGGATTGCATAAATCAGTTTCGTAGCCGGAACAGGTAAGATGGAAGGTGTCAGATTAAACCAACCACCATTTCCCCACCGGCGGAATAACATTGAACAGGATAAGGCCGCCAGTCAGCACAATATTGAAGATGGCCAGCGGAATCAGAATGGTCCAGCCCAGGCGCATGAGCTGGTCGTAGCGGAAGCGCGGCAGGGTCCAGCGTATCCACATGAAGAAGAAAATAAAGGCGAAGATTTTGGCAAACAGGCCAACCACGCCCAGGATGGTGATGACATTTTGCGCCATTGCTGGTGCTAAGTCGCGCGAATCAATCAGCCACTGCTTCAGCTCGTACTGAAACGGAAAGTTGAAGCCACCGAAGTAGAGCACGCTCATCACGGCCGAGGCCACGAAGATGTTGATGTACTCGGCGAACAGGTACAAGCCCAGCTTCATGGAGCTGTACTCGGTGTGGTAGCCGCCCACCAGTTCGGTTTCGCACTCCGGCAGGTCGAAAGGCGTGCGGTTGGTTTCGGCAAAGGCGCAGACCAGGAAGATGATAAAGCCCAGCGGCTGCTTCACCACATTCCAGAAGTGCCACTCACCGGGCACCGACTGCTGCAGGGTGATGTCGCGCAAAGACAAGGAGCCCGACATCATGAGCACTGCAATCAGGGCCATGCCCATGGCCAGCTCGTAGCTGATGTTCTGCGAGGCAGCCCGGATGGCGCCCAGCAGAGAAAACTTGTTGTTAGAGGCCCAGCCGCCAATCATGATGCCGTACACGCCCAGCGACACCATGCCGAACACATAGAGCATGCCGACATTGATTTCAATGCCCTGCAGGTGAATAACATTGTCGCCAAAGGTGAGCGTGTTGCCGAACGGAATAACCGCCGACGACATCAGGGCCGTGACCATAGCCAGGCACGGCCCGAAGATGAACAGGGCCTTGCTCGCGCCGCCGGGGAAGAATTCTTCCTTGGTGAACATCTTTACAGCATCAGCCAGCGGCTGCAACAAGCCAAAAGGCCCGGCCCGGTCCGGCCCCACGCGGTCCTGCAGAAACGCGGCGATGACGCGCTCCGCGTACGTGGAATAGGTGGCAATCAGCAGCGAGACGCCGAAGACTGCGAAAATTACGAGGCCTTGCCAGCCTAATGCAGGTAAAGTCATTTTCTAATTTGTCAGCCTGAGCGGCGCAAAGGATTTATCACCGTCGCGCCACGTGAGTTAATGATTCTACTGAAGCCAGCAGGGGGTAAGCTGCTGGCTTCATTAGCCGATAGGTATTTTTTATCCGTTCAAGCCGCCGAGCTTCAGCGGCGGATTCTTCTCTAACTCGCGCACCGTGCTTTCCGGCAAGTCGGCAATGACCTGTGGGTTCACCACCGGCAGCTCATAGTGGTTAGCCGAAATCACCGAAGCCCGGTCGATGTGCGAAGGGCCTTCCAGGGTCCAGTCCGAGGTTTCTTTTTTCTCGAAGCGACACTCGTTGCAAATCCATTCCTTCACCTCGCCATACTCGTCCTTGCGGGCGGTGACGCGCAACACTTCCTTGCCTTTGTACCAAAGTACGACGTTGCCGCTGCACTTAGGGCAGTCGCGGTGGGCGTTCATGGGCTTGGTAAACCACACGCGCTGTTTGAAGCGCCAGGTTTTGTCGGTCAGGGCGCCCACCGGGCACACGTCGATGACGTTGCCAGAGAAATCGTGGTCCACGATATTTTCGATGTAGGTGCCGATTTCCGAAGCGTCGCCCCGGCCCAGCACACCATGCACCCGCTCGCCGGCCACCTGATTGGCCGTGTACACGCAGCGGTAGCACAGGATGCAGCGCGTCATGTGCAACTGGATGAGCGGGCCGATGTCGATTTTCTCAAAGGTCCGGCGCTCTTCCTCGTAGCGGGTGGTGCCCACGCCGTGCTCGAAGGCGAAGTTTTGCAGGTCGCACTCGCCGGCCTGGTCGCAGACGGGGCAGTCGAGCGGGTGGTTGATAAGTAGCATCTCCACGATGCCCTTGCGCACGTCGAGCACCTGCGAATTGGTCGTGTTTTCCACCACCATACCATCCTGCACCGGCGTGATGCACGAGGCCACGAGTTTGGGCATGGGCCGCGGGTCTTTGGCCGAGCCGGCCGCCACCCGCACCAGGCAGGCCCGGCACTTGCCGCCGGAGCCTTTCAGGGGGGTGTAGTAGCACATGGCCGGCGGCACGATGTTGCCGCCAATCTGGCGGGCCGCGTTGAGGATGGTCGTGCCATCGGGCACTTCCACTTCAATGCCGTCGAAAGTTATTTTAGCCATTTTATAAAGACATGAGATATGAGACGTTAGACATGAGAAGCTAGGTATGAGAAGGAAGGAGCCCTGTTAAGTCGACTGTCTGCTTTCTCATGTCTCATGTCTAACGTCTCATGTCTTAGTAAATCAAATTTACGCCAACACGGCCGCGCCGCGGTACACGGCGCCGGGCTGCGTGGCTTCCTTGGGGTTAGTCACGTGCCACTCGAACTCGTGGCGGAAGTGGCGCACGGCAGCAGCCACCGGCCAGGCCGCGGCCTCGCCGAGCGGGCAGATAGTATTGCCTTCAATCTGCTTGGCCACGCTCACAATCAGGTCGATGTCGTGCATCGAGCCGTGGCCGTGCTCCAGGCGGTGCAACACTTTTTCGAGCCAGCCGGTGCCCTCGCGGCAGGGCGAGCACTGCCCGCAGCTTTCGTGGTGGTAGAAGCGGCTGAAATTCCAGGTGTTGCGCACGATGCAGGTCGTCTCGTCCATGGCAATAAAGCCGCCGGAGCCCAGCATGGTACCCGTCACGAAGCCCCCATCCGACAACGACTCGTAGGTCATCAGCCGGTTTTCGCCGGCCGCGGTTTTCAGAATCAGCTCTTTGGGCAGAATCGGCACCGAGGAGCCGCCGGCCACTACCGCTTTTAACTCCCGGCCTTTCCAGATGCCGCCGCAGTACTCGTCGGAGTAGATGAACTCCTCGACCGGCATGCCCAGCTCGATTTCGTAGATGCCGGGCTTGTTGAGGTGGCCGCAGGCCGAAATCAGCTTGGTGCCGGTGCTTTTGCCGACCCCGATTTTGGCGTACTCGTCGCCGCCCTCGTTCACGATAACCGGCACTGCCGCGATGGTTTCCACATTATTGACCACCGTGGGCCGGGCGTACAGGCCCTGCACGGCCGGGAATGGCGGCTTGTTGCGCGGGTTGCCACGCTTGCCTTCCAGGCTCTCCAGCAGGGCCGTTTCCTCGCCGCAGATGTAGGCGCCAGCGCCGGGGTGCACGTGTAAATCGAGCGAGTAACCCGAGCCGAGAATGTTCTCGCCCAAGAAACCGGCCGTGTAAGCCTCAGCAATAGCTTTTTCCAGAATGCGCAGCACGTACAGTAACTCGCCGCGAATGTAGATGTAGCTCGTGCGGGCACCCAGCGCATAGCTGCCCGTAATCATGCCCTCAATGAGCAGGTGCGGCAGCTTCGACATCAGGTGTCGGTCCTTAAAGGTGCCGGGCTCCGACTCGTCGGCGTTGCAGACGAGGTAGCGCGGCACCCCTTCGGGCTTGGCCAGAAAGCTCCACTTCATGCCTGCCGGGAAGCCGGCGCCGCCGCGCCCACGCAGGCCCGACTTCTTGACTTCCTCCACCACTTCGTCGGGCGTCATGGTTTTGAGCGCCTTTTCCACGGAGCGGTAGCCGCCGTGCTTGCGGTATACTTCGAAGGTTTCGATGCCCTCGACGTTGATATGTTCAGTTAATAGCTTGCGGCCCATAATACGATGTAATCTAGCTGGTGCGGAACTACTGATACTGCTGTTCCAAGCGTTTCAACCGGGCCTCAAAATCCTGGTTCGTCGATTGTTGCTGCCCCAAAGCCTTGCTAATGGAATAAGTCATAAATTCCATATTCTTACGGCTTTCATCCTGAAAAACGGTGAGCAACCCGTTCGTATGCTCCTGTTGCTTCAATACAACCGTAATGGTACGGTTAAGTGCCTCCTTCATTTCTCGAATGTCGGTTTTCATCTCGTGCATCTCAATGAGCATTTCCGAGACGATAAGCGGCAGGTCTTTATTCCGGTCCTCCATGATAATCAGTTCTTTTGCAGCGAAGTAGCTAGTCCGTTTTCTTCCCACGGCAGGATGGGCCGGTGGATGAGGCTGCGCAGCTCGTTCAGCATGGCGTCCACCGCTTCTTCGGTGTCGAGCTGCTCGTAGTATTTCTCTCGCACCTGCACGATGGGCGCGAAGCCGCAGGCGGCCAGGCACTCGACTTCTTTCAGGGTAAACTCACCGTCGGGCGAGGTTTCGCCCACTTTGGCGCCGGTGATGCGCTCCAGGTGGGCGGTCAGCTCGTCGGAGCCGCGTAGCATGCAGGGACCGGTGCGGCAGATTTCGAGCACGTGGCGACCCACCGGCTTAAGGTTGTACATGGTGTAGAACGTGGCTACCTCGTACACCTCAATCGGCTTGATGCCCAGCGTTTCGGCCACCAAATCCTGCACCTCGGGGCTAACCCAGCCACCAAACTCGGCCTGCGCAATGTGCAGCAGGGGCAGCAGGGCCGACTTGCTGCGGTCTTCGGGGTAATGCGAAAGCAGACGCTTGATTTCCGCCTGGGCAGCGGGGGAAAACTGAGGTTTGGCAGCGGCGGTAGTCGGTTCCATGCAGAGAAAAAGGCAGCGAAAAGCTTAGGCGTCCAGCTCGCCGGCGATGACGTTCATGGACGAGAGGATGACGATGGCGTCGGACAGGCTCGTGCCCACCACCATTTCGGGGTAAGCTTGGTAGTAGATGAAGCAGGGCCGGCGGAAATGCAGGCGGTAGGGCGTGCGGCCACCGTCAGAAACCAGGTAGAAACCCAACTCACCGTTGCCACCCTCCACGCTGTGGTAGACCTCACCAACGGGCGCCTCAATCTCGCCCATCACGATTTTGAAGTGGTAAATCAGGGCCTCCATGTTCTTGTACACGGCCTGTTTGGGCGGCAGGTAGTAATGCGGCGCGTCGGCGTGGAAGGGGCCTTCGGGCAGGTTTTCCAGGGCCTGGTTGATGATGCGCAGGCTCTGCCAGATTTCCTCGTTGCGCACCATAAACCGGTCGTAGGTGTCGCCCTTGGTGCCCACCGGAATGTCGAACTCGAAATCCTGGTACGAGGAGTAGGGGTTCATCACGCGCACATCGTAGTCCACGCCGGCGGCCCGTAGGTTGGGGCCGGTGAAGCCGTAGTTGAGCGCTTTTTCCGCCGTTATCGGGCCCACGTTTTCCACGCGGTCCATGAAAATGCGGTTGCGGTTGAACATGGCTTCAAACTCACGCATCACCTTCGGAAACTCCTTGAGCCAGGTGCGGAGCTTGTTCAGGGCCACGGGCGTGAAGTCGCGCTCCATGCCGCCGACGCGGCCCATATTGGTGGTCAGGCGCATGCCGCAGACCTCTTCGTAGATTTCGTAAATCTTCTCGCGCTCCTGAAACACATACAGGAAGCCGGTGAAGGCGCCCGTATCCACGCCCAGAATGGAGTTGCAGATGAGGTGGTCGGAGATGCGCGCCAACTCCATCATAATGACCCGCATGTATTGCGCGCGCTTGGGGACGGTCACGCCCAGCAGCTTTTCCACCGTCATGTGCCAGCCCATGTTGTTGATGGGGCTGGAGCAGTAGTTCATCCGGTCCGTCAGCGGCGTAATCTGGTAGAAGGGCCGGCGCTCGGCAATCTTCTCGAATGCCCGGTGGATGTAGCCGATAGTGGGCACGCCGGATACAATGCGCTCCCCGTCCATTTGCAGGATGTTCTGGAAAATGCCGTGCGTGGCCGGGTGCGTCGGGCCCAGATTCAGGGTCGTCAGCTCCTGTGAGAAGTCATTGAGCGTGGGAATCAGCTGGTTATGCTGCTGCTCGCGGGCTTCCTTAATTATCTTATGAGTGCCTTCCAGCGTGTCGTTTACGGCCATGTCTGGTATAGAGCTTAGATGTTAGAGCGCAGAGCTTAGATATAAATGAGAAGAGCAAGAGGAGAAATTAGAAACGGGCAAGGTCTACCTTCTAAGCTCTGAAATCTAAGTTCTACAAAAAGCTACCGGCCGAAAAACAGGTCGGTTTTGTCTTCCCGGGTGCCGTCCTCCAGCGGGTACTGCCGGCGCATCGGGAAGTAATCCATATCCTCGACATTGAGGATGCGAATCAGATTGGGGTGGCCAGTGAAAATGATGCCGAAGAAGTCGTAGGCCTCGCGCTCCATCCAGTTGGCGGTGGCGTAGAGGTCGGAGATGGTGGGCACCACCGGGTCGGCGATGGGAAAGAATATCTTCAGGCGCAGCCGCACGTTCTGGGTCAGGCTGTGCAGATGATAAATCATACCCAGCTCCTGCCCCTCACTCTCGGGGTAGTTGATGCCGCACATGGTGGTCAGGAAATGAAGGCCGATTTCCTGGTCTTGCTGCAGGCCGGCCACGATTTCATGAATTCGCTCGCGCGTGGTCGTGACGGTCAGCAGGCCATAAGGTTCGTGCACATCGGTAAAAGCATCCTGGCCGAAAAGCCGGTGCAGCAGGGCCAGCACGCGGGCATTTTGCGCCGCCGCGGGGTCCTGGGTTGCAGCCGTTTCCTGCGCGACTTCGGATTCGTGTAAATCAGCCATCTTTTTGAGCTGAGAACCTAAGGCTTAGAGCTTAGAAACTAAGAGCGGATTCTCGAAGCCAGCAGGGGGTGGCAATCATCCATCTGAATTCTAAACTCTTCGCTCTAAGCTCTATAAGAAATCTATTTGATGTTATAAGACGCCAGCAGGGCCTGGTACTCGGGGGCGTTACGGCGGCGCAGGCTTTCGTTTTTAGCCAGGTCCTGCACGCGCATCAGGCCGTCGAGCACCTGCTCAGGGCGGGGTGGGCAGCCGGCCACGTACACATCGACCGGAATGATGCGGTCGATGCCCTGCAGCACGGAGTACGAGTCGAAAATACCGCCCGAGCAGGCGCAGGCGCCCATGGCCAGCACCCAGCGGGGCTCGGCCATCTGCTCGTACACCTGCTTCACAATGGGCGCCATTTTTTTGGCGATGGTGCCCATTACCATTAGCAAATCAGCTTGCCGGGGCGAAAACGAGGGGCGCTCGGAGCCGAAGCGAGAGATGTCGTAGTGCGAGCCCATAGTGGCCATGAATTCGATGCCGCAGCACGACGTGGCGAAGGGCAAAGGCCAGAGCGAGTTGGCGCGGGCGATGCCTACTACTTTCTCCAGCGAGGTAGCAAAGAAGCCGGCACCCTCAATGCCCTCGGGGGCGGCTACAGTTTTGATGTCAGGAACACGGGTATCCATAGGAAGGAAAGTCAGATGGGTAAGGGCAACGACCGGTTTCGGGTGCCGGTTTACGAACACCAGCCCGGGAGCTAAAGTTTGCCGAAATCAGGCTTCGTTCCAGCGCAGGATGCCCTTTTTGATGACGTAGCCGAACCCGGCCAGCAGCAGGGCCAGGAAGATTATCATCTCGATAAATCCGGTGGTGCCCAGCTCCCGGAAGTTCACGGCCCAGGGGTACATGAAGATAACCTCCACATCGAAGAGCACGAAGAGAATGGCGGTCAGAAAGTACTTCACCGAGATGGGCGTACGGGCGTTGCCCACGCTTTCGATGCCGCACTCAAACGACTCATCCTTAACTACCGACTTGCGGCGCGGGCCGATGAGGTGGGAGGCAATCATGGAAAAGGCCACGAAGGCCAGCGCCAGCCCGAACTGCACCAGAATGGGCAGGTAATCGGACGGCTGATAGGCAGTATTAACGGCGAGTAGCATAGATTTTAGCGGAATAGCGGCTGCGCCCAAAACGGCGCTGGGGAGCAAAGGTAGGGCTTGCCGGGTTGGGGCGCAACGGCCGTACCAGCAGGGGGTAGACGACCGTATATTTGGGCTTGAACTTAACCTAACGGCACTATGGGACAAGCGGAGCCGGAGCATCGGCGCTACACGGTGGAAGAGTACCAGGCGCTGGAAAAGATGGCAGATGTGCGCCATGAATTTTTCGCGGGCGAAGTGTTTGCCATGGCGGGCGCTTCCACCACCCACAACACGTTGGTGCTCAATTGTGCACTATCACTGCGCACCGGTCTGCGGGGCCAGGCGTGCCGGGTGTTTGCCGAGAGCGTACAGCTGGCCGTGGAACACGGCCGGTACTACAATTACCCCGATGTATTAGTAACCTGTGCGCCGACTGATTTACTGGCTGACCGCACGGTAGAGGCTCCCATACTGCTTATAGAAGTCCTGTCCAAGTCAACTGCCAACCGCGACCGGAGCTGGAAATTCAACCAATACAAGCAATTGCCTTCGCTGCGCCACTACCTGCTGGTATCCCAAAGCACATGCTTGGTGGAGTGGTACCGCCGGGAGGAAAGCGGAGTCTGGTCTTTTACGCCGCTCGTGTTATTCATTGATGAAATAGCAATTCCTGAATTGCAAGTAGTTCTGCGGCTGCAAGACATCTACGAGGACACTGGCATTGCACAGATGAGTATTTACCCGGACGCCGACAATAAGCAGCCGGAGAAATAAAAAGGGCCCACATCAGTTGATGTGGGCCCTCTCCTATGGTTAAAAACCCCCTTTGTCCAGGTTTAGGTCTTCCTTGGGCGCGGCGCCCATGAAGGGGTAGCGGTAGTCGGTGGGCGGGTTGAAGGTTTCCTTGATGGTGCGCGGCGACACCCAGCGCAGCAGGTTTAGGATGGAGCCGGCTTTGTCGTTGGTGCCGGAGGCCCGGGCCCCGCCGAAAGGCTGCTGGCCGACCACGGCGCCGGTGGGCTTGTCGTTGATGTAGAAGTTGCCG
>CAXUEM010000003.1:24694-34457 GCA_964249885.1 uncultured Hymenobacter sp.
CCGTCCGCATTTACCAGGCGCTGTCTGTCCAGGTCGAGGGCGTAGCGGTCTTGGCCGAAGACGGCGCCGGTGAGGGCATAGGGCGAGGTCGTATCCACCAGCTCCAGCGTCTGCTCAAAATTGGCTTCGTCGTAGACGTGGATAGTGAGCACGGGACCGAACAGCTCCTCGCACATGGTCACGTACTTGGGGTCTTTGCTGACAATTATCGTGGGCTCGATGAAGTAGCCTTTGGACTTGTCGTAGTTGCCGCCGGCCATGATTTCGCAGCCCGGGTCGGTTTTGGCGCCGTCGATGTATTTGGCGAGCTTGTCGAAGGAAGCTTCGCTGATGACGGCGTTAATGAAGTTGCCAAAATCCTCGACGTCGCCCATCTTGAATGAGGCTAGGTCTTCGACCAGGTAGCCCTTGATTTCCTCGTACAGATTCGAGGGCAGGTACACCCGCGAGGCCGCCGAGCATTTCTGGCCCTGGTACTCGAAGGCACCGCGCGAAATGGCGGTAGCCACGGCTTTAGGCTGGGCCGAGGGGTGGGCCAGGATAAAGTCCTTGCCGCCGGTTTCGCCCACGATGCGCGGGTAGGTTTTGTAGCGGCTAATGTTCTGGCCGATGGTCTGCCAGATGTTCTGGAACACGCCCGTCGAGCCGGTGAAGTGGATGCCGGCAAAGTCCGGGTGCTCGAAAATGACGCTGCCGGCCGTGGGGCCGTCCACGTACACGAGGTTGATGACCCCGGCCGGCACGCCGGCTTCCTCGAACAGCTCCATCAAGACCTGGGCCGAGTAGATTTGGGTGTTGGCGGGCTTCCAGACCACCACGTTGCCCATCATGGCCACGGCGGTGGGCAGGTTGCCGGCAATGGAGGTGAAGTTGAAGGGCGTGAGGGCAAACACGAAGCCTTCGAGCGGACGGTGCTCCAGGCGGTTCCACATGCCGGGCGCCGACTCCGGCTGCTGATTATAAATCTCCTGCATATACCGCACGTTGAAGCGGAAGAAGTCAATCAGCTCGCAGGCGGCGTCAATTTCGGCCTGAAAGGCGTTCTTGCTCTGACCCAGCATGGTGGCCGCGTTGAGGCGGGCGCGGTAGGGGCCGGCCAGCAGCTCGGCGGCTTTGAGGAAAATGGCGGCGCGCTGCTCCCAAGCTAGTTCGCTCCAGGTAGGGCGGGCGGCCAAAGCGGCGTCAATAGCTTGCCGCACGTGGCTGGCGTCGCCTTCGTGAAAATAGCCCAGCACGTGCTGATGGTCGTGCGGCGGACTGATTTTCTGGGTTTTGCCGGTGCGCACCTCGCGCCCGCCGATGTGCATCGGGATGTCGCGCTCGAACTGCTTGAGGCGCTTGAGCTCGTGCTGCAGCTCGGCCCGCTCCGGCGAGCCGGGCGCGTAGCCTTTCACGGGCTCATTGAGCGGGGTTGGGACGTTGAAAAAGCCGTTGGCCATAAGTCAGGTAGATTGGGTTAAGCGTAAGGTAGGGGGAGCGGGCAAAGGTAGACCGCAGATGCAAACGGATTCGACGGATGACGCAGATGACGCCGCCGCGCGGCTGGCTGGCGGCGCTCCCCTTGCCGAATTTGCCCAAAGGCCGTTACAGCTGCGCCAGCAGGGGGTAAAGCTGCCGTTTCAGGTCCTCTATCGAGCCAGTGTTGTGGATAGTGGCGGCAAAATGCGGGTAGTCGTCCAGGGCCGTTTCGCTGGGGTGCTGGTCGTCGCGGGTGCCGTCGCCGCGCTGGTGCAGCGGGTCGCCTTCCACGCGCAGCATCAGGCCGCCGCGGGCGCGGATGGGGTCGGCTTCGTTGGGAAAGCGCACATCGGGCACCAGCAGGAAGCCAGCCGGGGGTAAGCCCGCAAAAAACGCATCGACCCAGACCAGCGGCTCCCACTGGCGCAGTGCCTGCCCGACCTGCTGCAGCATCTCGCCGCGGGTGCGCCCGAAAGTGGGCACCAGTTCGGCCTTGCCCGGCTGGCTGTAGTAAGGAGCCACGTTCTCGCCCGTCAGGGCCGCACAGACACTTTTGATGGCGTCGCCGAAGGAGCGAATCTGCCAGTCGCGCTCCGGCTGTAGCTCCTGCAGCAGGCGGGCCACGGTGTCCTTGCCGCTGCCGCGGCGGCCCGAGAGGCCAATCAACCGAATCATAAACTACAGAATAGCTTTTAGCTCGCTCAGACAGCTGATTTCGTGGGTTATCTGAATACCGTGGTTGCGCTTGGCAGGATTGAAGTATACCTGGTCAATGCCCGCATTATAGGCGCCGAGCACGTCGCAGTCCAGATTGTCGCCTATCATCAGGCTTTCGGGGGCGGTGGCGCCGGTGCGCGCCAGAGCGTGGGCGAACATGCGCGGGTCGGGCTTGAGGTGGCCGCTGTGCTCGGAGGTAATGATTTCCTCGAAATAATGACTCAGGTTAGATGAGGCGAGCTTGATGGCCTGAATGTCATTAAAGCCGTTCGTTATCAGGTGCAGCCGGTACTTGGGCTTGAGGTAATCCAGCAGTTCGTGGGTGTAGGGAAACACGGCCGACTTGCGCGGCAGTATATCCGTAAACTCGGCCGAGATAGTGGCCGGGACCTCGCTCTCGGGCACGCCCAGCCGGGTGAGCGTGCGCACGAAGCGCACCGCCCGCAGTTGCTGCTGCGTTATTTTATTGGCCTGATAGAGCCGCCATAGCGCCGTGTTGATATCCGAATAAACGCTGATAAACTGCTCGACGGTGAAGGACTTATAGCGCTGCAAATCGTGGGTGATGAACAGCTCCCGCAGCGTTTCGTCGGCGTTGGTTTCGAAGTCCCAGAGCGTGTGGTCGAGGTCGAAAAACAGATGGCGGTATTTCAAGTTGCAACTGGTTAAGACGAAAAATCAGGGCTCAATGCGCAGGTGCGCCACGGGCTGGCCTTCACCCAGGTGCTCGCGCACAATGTCGGCCGCATCTTTGGGCCGCACCTGCCCATAAAACACGCCCTCCGGGTATACCACCAGGGCCGCGCCGGGGCCTTTTTTGCAGTGCTTGCACAGGTCCAGGCAGTTGCAGGTCTGCACGCGGTTGTACAGCTTTTCGCCACCGCGGCGCCAGCTTTTCAGGTCCTGCTTTTTCAACTCGTGCTTCAGGGCCTTGGCTACTTCCTTGCCCACCTCATCTTTTTGGGCGGCGCACACAAACACGTGATGGGCAATGGGCATAGTGAGCGGAAACAAGTTACCGGTTACGATTGGTTGAGGCCGGTCCAGCGGCGGTTTTGCAGCTTATACGCCGCCAGCTCCCGGTTCGACCACAGCGTCTGGTACACCTGCTGGTCGCGCAGCAGCAGGGGGTCTTTTTCGAGGTAGCCAAGCAACTGTTGCAGCAGTTCGGCTATCTCTTCTTTCAGAAAGTAAAACATCCAGTTGTCGAGCCGCCGGAAGCTGACCAGCCCGGCGTTCTTCAGATACAGCAGCTGGCGTGAGGTTTTGGTTTGGGTGAAATCCAGTACCTGCTCTAAATCAGCGACTACCATTTCCTGGTTGCGCCACAGCAGATGCAGAATGCGCACCCGGCTCTCGTCGCCGAGGGCTTTGAAGAGCTGCTGGCCAACCGGCAGCGAGAAGTGTTTAAGCCGCATGGGGAGTTTGGCGCCCGCACCCCCTGCTGGCCGCCGCCCAAAGGTAAGCCGCCCCGGCCGGCGGGGGTTGTATATTTGTTTATCCGACGTTTGCTTATGCCTGCTTCTTTGTCTTCCCGCCGTTGCTACCTGCTGCTCCTGACCCTGCTGGCCGTGGGGCTGGCCGGGCTGCTGGCAACCCCGGCCCAGGCTCAGGGCCGGCGCAAGGTGGTGCAGTTCACAGGCATAGTGGCCAGCGGCGACTCCCTGCTGGGCGTGCCCGGCGCCACGGTGTACGTGCCCAAAGCCGGCCGCGGCACGGCCACTAACGTCTACGGCTACTTCTCGCTGGCCGTGCTGACCGGCGACAGCATCGTGATTCGCTCGCTGGGCTACCGCAACCAGACGGTCGTCATTCCGCCTGACTATCAGCGCCAGAGCTACTCCATCATCGTGCAGCTCAAGGAAGATGCCACCGTGCTGCCCGAGGTGCGCGTGTTCCCCTACAGCACCGAAAAAGAATTTAAGCGCGCTTTCTTGGCCCTGAAGCTGCCCTCCGAGCGGGGCTCGGCCGTGGCGGCCAACCTCAACAGCCAGCTCATGCAGCGCATCTTCAACACCCTGCCCATGAGCCCGGTGGCCAACTACCGCCAGACCATGGAGCGCCAGGGCTACGACTACGAGCGGCGCATGGGCATCGCGCCCTCGCCCCAGGCCAATAACCCCCTGCTGAACCCCTTCAGCTGGCTCAAGCTCATTCAGCAGGTCAAAAGCGGCGAGTTTAAGAAGAAAGAAGGCGTCGATTATTAGCTCGGCAGCAACCTAAGCCCGGCCGGCGGGGTAAAGCGGGAGGTTATCCTTTCCTTTGGCTTTCTCTTTTTTATGGACACGAATCTTCCGGCTTCCAGCCAGCCCCGGGTCGTCATCATCGGCTGCGGCTTCGGCGGGCTGCAGCTGGCCAAAAACCTGCGCGACGCGCCGGTGCAGGTCGTCGTCATCGACCGCAACAACTACCACAACTTTCAGCCCCTGCTCTACCAGGTGGCCACCGGTGCCCTGGAGGCCGACAGCATTGCCTACCCGGTGCGCAAAATCTTCGCCGGGCAGAAGAACTTCTTCTTCCGCATGGCCGATGTGCAGAGCGTCGAAACCGGCCGCAACACGGTCGTCACTTCGGTGGGCGAGATTCACTATGACTACCTGGTGCTGGCCACCGGCTCGCTGACCAATTTTTTCGGCATCGAGAGCATCGAGAAAAACGCCATGCAGATTAAGAGCATCCCGAATGCCCTAAACCTGCGCAGCTTTATTTTTCAGAATTTCGAGAAAGCCCTGCTCACCGAAGACCCGCTGGAAAAGCAGGCCCTGATGAACATCGTGGTGGTGGGCGGCGGCCCGACGGGCGTCGAAATCAGCGGCTCGCTGGCCGAGATGCGCAAGCATGTGCTGCCCAAGGACTACCCCGAACTGGACCTGCGGGCCATGCAGATTTTTCTCGTTGAAGCCGGCGCTGAGGTGCTGGGGCCAATGTCGAAAAAATCGCAGCTGGCCGCCAAGCGCTACCTCGACGAGCTAGGCGTGAAGGTGCTGCTGAACACCAGCATCAAAAGCTACGAAAACAGCCGGGCCTATTACTCCGAAACGGAGTTTATTCCGACCGAGAACCTAGTCTGGGCCGCCGGTGTGAACGGCGCGGCCCTGCATGGCCTGCCCGAGCAGGTGGTTACGCGCAACAAGCGCGTGACCGTGAACAAGTGGAACCGGGTGGAGGGCTTCGACAACGTGTTTGCCATCGGCGACGTGGCCAATATGGTCACCGACGACATGCCCCGTGGCTTGCCCATGCTCGCGCCCGTAGCCCAGCAGCAGGCCCAGCACCTGGCTGCCAACTTCAAGCGCATCCTGCGCCGCGAAGCGCCGGTTGACTTTGAGTACCTCAACAAGGGCGTGATGGCCATCGTGAGCCGCAACAAGGCGGTGGTCGACTTACCCAAAGACGTACATTTCAACGGCATTCTGGGTTGGTTTACCTGGCTGTTCGTGCACCTGATGACCTTGGTCGGCTTCCGCAACAAGGTGGTGGCCTTTGTGGACTGGGCCTTCAGCTACTTCAGCTCCGACCAAGCGCTGCGCCTCATCATTCGGCCCTTCAACCGCCGCGACGTGAAAGACGACCAGGGCAAGAAAACCGCCGAGCGCCAAACCGCCACGGCCCAGTACAACCCCACGCCGCCCGCCATCCAGGACGCAGTGGCCAAATAGCCCTGCTTGCAAACCCAAAAAGCCCCGCCGACCAGCTAGTCGGCGGGGCTTTTTGGGTGCAGCACCCCCTGCTGGCGCCGGCTAGGTGAGCATTAACCTCACCGTCGACGCTTGGTCGGCAGTGCTTAAGCGGGCGGGCCGGCTATGACAACCTGCATAGCCTCGGGCGCCAGATACTGCTGTGCCAACTGCTGCAGGGTGGCGGCGTCGGTTTGCTGAATCTGGGTCACGAACTGGGTGTAATAATCAGCTGGCAAGCCCAGCAGCACGGTGGTGCGGTACTTGTCGGCCTGCTCGAACACCGTGGACAACTCGTTGGCGAACTTGCCCAGCATGTAGTTTTTCACCGTGTCGAGCTCCTCGGCTGAAATCAGCTCTTCCTGCAGGCGGCGCAGCTCCAGGTTGATTTCCCGGATGGCCACCTCGGCGCTGTCGCCGTTCACGTCGGTGCCGATGACGAGCGTGGAGCCGTGTTCACGGGCTAGGCTCTGGGCGTAGATGCCGTAGGTCAGGCCTTTGTCCTCGCGGATGTTCTTCATTAGACGCGAGCCGAAATAGCCACCCAGCACCTTCACCAGTAGCTGCAGCCGGTGCGTGTCGGGGTGCTGGGGGCTGGGCCAGGGCCGGCCCACCCGCAGCGAGGCCTGCAAGCTGCCGGCCAGCGGCACCCGCACGGGCGCGGCGTCGGCCAGCAGGGGAGCGGGGCCTGCGGGAGCGTTGGCGGCCGGGCCAGCAGGGTGTATAGCAGCGCTGAGGGCGCCCGACGGGGCCGCGAAGACCTCGGCCACCAACTCCTGCTGCGCGGCTACATCGCCGCACAAAAACACCTCGGCCTGGCTGAGCTGGTAGGCGGCCTGGTGAAACGCGCGCATCTGCGCGGCGGTCAGCGCGCCGAAGGCCTCGGCGTCGAAGGGCCGGCCGTAGGGGTGCTGGGCGCCGAATTGCAGCTCGGCAAACCGCTCCGAGGCCAGGTAGCTGGTTTTCTGGCGCTCTACCTGCACGTTCTGAATGGTGCGGGTCTGCTGCTGGGCCAGCTCAGCCTCGGGGAAGCTGGGCGCGGTCAGCACCTCCAGCACCAGCGGCAGCAGGTTGGGCAGGTGGCGGCTGAGGCAGTAGAGCGTGAGCGTGGCGCGGTCGGGGCCGGCGTCGCACTCCAGCGAGGCGCCGTAGAAAGCCACCTCGTCGACAATCTGGCGGGCGTTGCGGGTGGCAGTGCCCTCCAGCAGCATGCGGGCCGTGAGCTGGGCCAGGCCGGCGGCGGGCTCCTGCCACTTGCCGGCCCGAAAAATCACCTGCAGGCGCACCACCGGCTGGGTGTCGTTGGCCAGCACGTGCAATCGGGCGCCGGAGGCCAGCGTTTGGGTTTGCGTGGGCGGCAGCGCGACGGCGGTCAGCGGCTGAATGGGAGGGGCAAGCGTACGGTCGAGCATAAGAGCGGTAAGAGGTGAGCTCGTGTAAAAAAGGTCATCCTGAGCGTACTGCTGGATGCGCAGCGTGCCCAGGATGACAGACTATTAAACCCTGAAAAGGTTACTCAACCGGGCTGACGCCGCTACCGCCGCCGTTGTCCTGGAAGGCATCAGCCAGCTTGTTCAGGTTCAGGTGCAGCGAGACGCGGATGGTCTGGTCCAGCGGGTTGGCCCGCGAGTTCGGCACGAGGTAGGTGCCATCGACGCCGAACACCTGGTAGCGGATGCCCAGGCCCATGCTCAGGTACTGCCGGTCGCCCTTGGTGGGGTGCTCGTAGAAGTAGCCTACCCGCGCCATAATCAGGTCGTTGTAGTTGTACTCGGCACCACCCGAGAGGTTGATTTCCCGCAGCTCCTCCTTGAAGCCGCCCGGGGCATCGCCGAACGAGCCCAGCGCCGCGCCAATAATGCCTTTGGCGGCGCGGTCGTCATTCTCGGCCTCCACCTCCGGGTCGTTGGCCGGCTTGCCTTTGATGTAATAAGGCGAGGGCACCAGCAGCTTGTTAGCGTCGAAGGTGAGCGTGATGCGGTTGTACTGGTCGATTTCGCGGGTGATGGCCGTGCCCAGGCGCAGGTTGGTGGGCAGGAAGCTGGGCTGGTTAGCATCGGTGTACACCATCTTGTTGCCAATGTTGGTGATGGAGGCACCCAGCCCCAGGTTGTACGCACCGGCGCCAATGTTCAGGTCACGATTATAGTAGGCGCCCAGGTCCACAGCGGCCGAGTTGCCCGACTGGGCATCACCGCCGTTGGTCTGGGCCCCGATGAGGTTGGAGCGCACGTAGCGCGCCGACACGCCCAGGCCGAAATTGTCGCTCAGCTTCTGCCCGTAGGAAATAGTAAGAGCGTACTCATTGGGGCTGAAGTTGCCGTTAGGATTATTGCTGCCGTCGCGGTAATCGATGTTGCCGAGCGAGAAATACGTGAGCGAACCCGCCAGCGCGCCGCGCTCCCCAATCTTGCCGTAGCCCGATATGGTTTGCAGGCTCATATCGTCGGTTACCTCGCGCAGCCAGGGCGAGTAGGACAGCGACACGGCGTACTGGTAAGGCACGAAACCCAGCTTGCCGGCATTGTAGAAAGCCGCGTTGGCATCGGGCGAGGTGGCCACGCCAGCGTCGCCCAGGGCCGCGCCGCGGGCATCGGGACTGAGCGTAAGGATGGGCACGGCCGTGGTGATGGTGCTTTGGGGTTGCTCGAAAGCGGGTGGCGTCGACTGCGCCGAGGCGGCTAGCGGCGCGGCGGCCAGCAGGGGGGCCAGCAGCGCCGGGCGAAGGTGCGGGGAGAATTGCAGCATAGTAGAGAAAGATGAGGAAGTGCCGTGCCCGGCGGCAGCACAAAGGGCTGTGTTAATTAAGCAAAACGAGCTTTTCGTACTTCGAGGCCGTCGGCCCGTTCTGACCTACGCGTACGCTGAGCCGGTAGATGTACAAGCCCCGCGCCAACTGCTCGTCGTAGTCGTCGCGGCCGTTCCAGCTCAGGCTTTTCTGGTGGGCTTCGCTGCCGGGCACCGTGGCCCGCAGCGTGCGCACCAGCCGGCCCGACACCGTAAATATCTGCACCTGCACGTCCAAATCCTCGCCGGCGCGGTTGTGGTCGAAGCGAAACTGGGTGGTGTTGGAAAACGGGTTCGGGTAATTCAGCACGTGGTCGAGGGCCAGCTTCTCGGACGAGGCGGCAATAAACTCTATCTCGCGCTCAGCCGAGTTGTTATACGTGTCCCAGGCTTTGAGTTTTAATACGTGCGGGCCGGGCGTCAGGTCCTTGAACAGGTAGCGGATGCGCCCGGCCCGGAAGTTGTCCACCTCGGCCGTGTACGCCTCATTGAGCACCAGCAGCTGGCGCGGGTCGCGGTCGAGCGTGGCCGTAATTTCGTGACCGATGCCCGCCCCGGTCGTATTGATGCCGCTCTCGTCCTGCAGGTAAGCCAGCAGGGTAGGGCTGAGGCCGGTGAGCCCGCCGGAGGCAAACGAGGAGTCGTTCAGGGCCAGCCGGATGATGGGCGGAGTAGTGTCGGTGGCGGCGTTGCGGTTGGCCCCGCCCACGAGCTGCCGGCGCGCGCCCTGCGCATCGACGCGGCGGGCAGGGTCGGCGGCGTAGAGGCTGATTTTGCCCTGGCCGACGTTGTAGTTGATGTCCTTGGGCACCACGAACTCCACGCTGAACTGCCCGTTGCGCACCGTCGCCTGCCCGTCGTAGATGATGTTTTCCTGCACCTCTACCGGGCGGGGCCGGTCTTCGGGCCGGTTGTCCGTGAACTCATTGCCCAGCGTCATCACCGAAGCCGGCTTGTCAAAGATGGTTATCTGGGCCGTGCCGTTGAAGTCGGCGGCCAGGGCCGCGCCGCGCCGCACGTCGCCTTCCAGCCGCACCCGGGTCAGGGCGCGCAGCGTATCGGTGGCGGAAGCCAGCGGCTGGCCGTTGATGGTGCGCAGGGCTACTTGGTCTTCCGGGTAAGCC
>CAXUEM010000003.1:34467-36436 GCA_964249885.1 uncultured Hymenobacter sp.
GTGTAGTTGCGGTTATTAGTGCCGCCCTGCGGATAATCATTCTTGGAAGTCATTACCACTTGCCCGATGCGCGGCCGGCTGCCATCGGGCAGGCGCTGCAGGACGCGGTTGAAAAATGCCTGGTTCAACCCGGCATTGGCTCCGGCATCAACTACGCGGGTGGTCGTGAACAGGCCGATGGCGCCGCCCAGCTGGGGGTTGTCGACCAAGGTCTGCTCGCCGGCCGAGATAAAGTCGGGATTGTCGTAGGTAGCAAAGTCGCAGGTGCCGGTCATCAGGAAGGCCAGCCGGTGGCGGTTGCGCAGGGCCATGACCGAGTTATTGTTCAGGATGTCTTCCTGGGCCCAGCCGCGCGGCGAACCGTGACCCAGGTAGTTGATTATCAGCGAGCCGCCCTCAAACGACTCATCGATGGCGCGCTCGGCGGCCGGCGAGCGGGACCCGGAGCCGTTTGACACCTGCGGGTACAGGTCCAGGTACACCTTGTGCAGGTTATAGTCGGGGTAGCTGGTTTGAAGAATCTTGGCAATCCTCTCCGAGCCAGCGCCGAAAGTGGGGTCGCCGACGAACAAGTCCCGGTCGCCGTCGTCGGATACCAGCGTGAGGCGGTTGCGCCACTTGCCGTAGCCGGCCGGCGAGTCGTAGGCGATGAGCTTGTCGACCACCTTGTTGGCCTGCTCGGCCGCACGCGCATCTTTCGGGCCGACGCCGGCCGGCAGGCGCACCGGCAGCCGGCCCACGCCGATGTCCATCTGCTCAAGCGTGAAGCTGTTCTCAGCCCACTCGCCCTCATGCTCGTCCAGCAGGGCGTAATAATCTTCGGATGAATAGCTGGCCTGCCCATCCTGTCCGGCGCGCCCATAAAACGGCGCATATGACTCCCGCGACTGGTAAGTAGGCACGAAATTCTGGTTATGGGCGTCAAAATCAGGGTTGGTAAAGGGCGTACGCTCTTTCCACCAGTCCGGCTCCTGGGTCTTGTCGTTGCTGTATTTGGATTTGTAGTCGAATGAAGCATCACCGAACAGCAGCAGGCTGAGCGGCCGGCCGGCCGGCGCGCGGTCGTAGACTTGGCGCATCAGGTCGCGGATGGCCGTTACATCCTGGGCGCCGGAGCTGTATTCATTATACACCTCATTGGTCGTGACCACGGCCACGCGCAGGTTGTTGTGGTTGCGGCGGTGGTTGGCCAGGCGCTCGGCCGCCGCCCGAAACAAGGGATGTGTCACGATGACCAAATCCAGCCGGCCATCGGTGTTCAGGGCGTGCAGGTTCTGATTGGCTATCCGCCCGAACGGGCGGGGCGTGGGCAGCGTGGCCGCCTGCTCGGGCCGGAACGCTACAAATTCGCGCAATGTGTCGGTGCGAGCCAGAAAAGAGTTATCAGCTTCCAGCGCCACGGCGGCGGGCCGGCGTGGGTTGGTAACGTCCCAGACCGTGGCCCCGGTCCCGCCGGCCAGCCGGTAGCGGTTCAGGGTGGCCGCGCCGGCGTTGGTGAGGGAGCGGAACTCCAGCACCGGGCCGGTCAGAGCCAGCTGACGCTGAGCATTGATTTCGAGGTAGTCGAGGTAGCCGATGGCGCGTGGGTCACCGGGCGTGTCGTAGCGCACCGTCACGCGCAATTCGTTGCTAACATCGGCGGGCAGGCGACCCTGGTGCGTCGTGACGTTGGTTTGCGCCACTTCATGGTACAGAAACGTGCCCACCGCCGGCACCGTCATCGGCCGCCCAAAAGCCTGCTCATTGACGCTGAGCTGGAACGTGGGGTCCACCGTCGCCATCGAGGCTACCGAGGCAGTGATGGTCAGCGGGCCGCCGGGCACCAGGCCGGGCAGATTGCCGAACGTGAACTTGCGCTCTTTTTTGTCGGCGTCGTTGAAGGCCTCGCCCAGCCACTGCCGGCCCGAGCGCAGCAGGTTCACCAAGTCGCGGTTGTGCACCAGCCGCTCCTGAAAGGTGGTGATTTCGG
>CAXUEM010000004.1:0-4243 GCA_964249885.1 uncultured Hymenobacter sp.
GGCCTGGGGCTGGCGGCGGGCGCGCTGGCGCTGCTCAACGGCAGCCACTTTATTCCTTATGCCCACTTCGGCCTGAACGGGCGCGTGTTCGGGGCGGGGCTGGGGGTGGTGCTGTTTTTTGGGGTGCTCTCGGGCGCCTACCCGGCCTATAAAATGTCGAAGCTACACGCCGTCAAGGCACTGAAAGGAGAATTAAGCGCATGATACGCCACCTGTTTACCCTGGTTTGGAACCGCAAGCGGGCCAATGCCCTGCTCATCGCCGAGATTTTTCTGGCCTTTATGGTACTCTTTGCTGTGGGCAGCCTGGGCGTGTACCTGCGCCAGAACTACCAGTCGCCGCTGGGCTTCGACTACGACAACGTCTGGCAGATTAGCCTGAACCCCGGCGCGCAGACGCCGGCCGCGCAGTTTGGCACGCTGCAGCGGGTGTTGCAGCGGCTGCGCGCCACGCCGGGCGTGGTGGCTTTTTCGCGTAGCCAGTCCAATACGCCCTTTGCCTTTAGCAACAACAACACGTACCTGGAAGCCGGCAAAGCCGCCGATAAGCGCGTCATTGACCCCGTGGAATACTACGATTCGAGCCCCGATATGCGGGTCGTCATGGGCTTGCAGTTACGCGAAGGCCGCTGGTTTGACCGCCGCGACGAGGCCGCCGCCCGTCGCCCGGTCGTTATCAACGAGTTGGTGCGCGATGCCTTATTCGCGCCCGGCCAGTCGGCGCTCGGCCAGGTGATTAGCTCAGGCAACGAAGAGTTTCAGGTCGTCGGGGTGAGCGGCCCCTACCGTGCCGGCGGCGAGCTGAGCGCGCCGGGACTGGCCATGTTCACCTACGTCGGCCCGCAGGACACGGCGCGGGCCCTGACTACGCTGCTGGTGCGGGTGCGGCCCGGCAGCGGCGCGGTGCTGGAAAAGCAGCTCAATAACGACATCCGGGCTACGAGCGACGGCTGGACGAGTACCATTACGCCCCTGGCCGAACAGCGACTTACCCAACTCAAGGTTAAGCTCACGGCGCCGGTAATCCTGAGCGTGATGTGCGTATTTCTGATTATCAACGTGGCGCTGGGCCTGTTCGGGGTGCTCTGGCAAACCATTCAGCAGCGCCGCGCCGAAATCGGGCTGCGCCGGGCCATCGGCGCCAGCGCGGGCGGCATCAGCGCCCAGATTCTGGGCGAAATCATGGTCGTCACCACGTTTGGGCTGGGACTGGGGCTGCTGGTGGCGGCGCAGTTCCCCCTGCTGGGCGTGCTCGGCGTGCCGGTGGGCGTGTATGGCCTCTCCATGCTGCTGGCCGTGGGCCTGATATACGCCCTCACGGCCGGCTGCGCCCTGTATCCGAGCCAGCTGGCGGCCCGCATCCGGCCGGCCGTGGCCCTGCGGGAAGAGTAACTCCCCATCTGAAAATCAGCCCGCGCTATGCTCTTGCATCACTTAAAAATGGCCTGGAAGGTCTTGCTGCGCCGCAAGTTCTTTACCGCGCTCAGCTTAGTCGGAATCGGGGCCACGCTCATGAGCCTGCTGCTGGCCGTGGCCCTGTACGAGGCCGCCGCCGGCCCGCGCCCGCCCGAAAACCACCCCGACCGCCTGCTCAGCTCCGGCCTGATGACGCTGGACATGGGCGGCGGCCCGTTGCGCACGCGCCCCAGCTACTGGCTGCTTAGCAAGGCCCTGATGCCGGTGCGCGGCCTGGCCAAGGTAGCCATTGCCAGCACCGAGCCGCTGGCAGTAGTAGCTTACATAAAAGGCCGCAAACTGGCCCTGAACGTGAAAGCTGCCGATGCCGCCTTCTGGCAGGTGCTTGATTTCCGGTTTCTGGAAGGCGGGCCCTACACGGCCGGGCAGCAGGGCGCGGGTCGCCCCATCGTCATCAGCGCCCGCACGGCGCGGGCCTATTTTGGGGCCACGCGCGGCGTGGTGGGCCGCACCCTGACAATGGACCAGAAAAACTACCGCGTGCTCGGCGTGGTAGCCGACGTGCCCGCCGTGCGCTTTCACGCCTACGCCGACGTGTGGCTGCCCTACGACCCCAGCAGCATGGACCTGCAGGCCGACAACCCCTTCGGTACTTCCGAGGCCTTGGTGCTTTTGCCTGATGCCGCCGAGCCCGCCGTGCGCAGCGCCTTCGCCCGGGCCCTGGCCACCGTGCCCCTGGAGCCCGGTATGCGCCTGGACCTGCCGCTAGAAACCTTCGCCGAGTCGGTGGCGGCGCGGGTGCTGGCCCGCTACAACTGGAGCGACAACCCCGCCCGACTGTTCTGGGGCCTGAGCACCGGCGCGGTGGCCTTGCTGCTGCTGCTGCCCGCCCTGAACCTGGTCACGATGAACCTCAGCCGCCTGAGCGAGCGGGCCGCCGAAATCGGGGTGCGCAAGGCCTTTGGGGCCACGGCGGGCACGCTGGCGGGGCAGTTCATCGTCGAAACGCTGCTGCTCACGCTGCTGGGCGGCGTGGTGGGCCTGGTGCTGGCAACGGCCATTCTGCGCGGGCTCGGCGACGGCTACCTGGCCGCCTACGGCCGCATCGAGCCCAACCTGCTGGTGTTTGGCTGGGCGCTGCTGGGCAGCCTGGTTTTTGGTCTGCTCTCGGGGGCGTATCCGGCCTGGCGCATGGCCCGGCTGCCGGCCGTGCAGGCGCTGAAAAGCGCAGGGTAGTACATTGATTACCAAGACATGAGACATGAGAATTGTTCTGAAAATGTTCAAGCCACCCCCTGCTGGCACTGGCTGGCGCCTATTTTCTCATGTCTCAAGTCTAACGTCTCATGTCTTAGTAAACTCAATTAAAAATACCTATGCTCCGCCACCTCTTTACCCTTATCTGGAACCGCAAGCAGGCCAACGCGCTGCTTATTACGGAGCTGCTGCTCTCGTTTCTGGTGCTTTTCGGGCTGGGCAGCCTAGTGGCCGTGGTGGGCCTGGCCATGCGGCAGCCGCCGGGCTTCGCCTACGACAACGTGTGGGAGCTGCGCCTGATGACCAACAACGACCGGCACTCGCCCACCGAAATTTTGGGCCGCCTGCTGCCGCAGCTGCGGGCCGTGCCCGGCGTGCAGGAGGTCAGCCTGGGCGCCTTCAGTACGCCGTTTTCGTCCTATATCATGGACACCAACGTCCGTACCGGGGCGCGGCCCCCCGTGGCGGGCGTGGTGGTGCAGGCCGACGACCGCCTGGGCCCGCTCCTGGAGATGGAGTTGCCGGAGGGCCGCTGGTTCGCGGCCGGCGACGATGCCAGCGCGGTGCCGCCCATCATCATTAACCGCGAGCTGCGGCGGGAGCTGTTCGGGGCCGGCCCGGCGCTGGGCCAGTTGGTAGAAGTCAGCACGGCCCGCAACAACAACGACCGGCAGGAAGGCCGGGTGGTGGGCGTAACGGGCTCGTACCGGCCCGGCGGCGACCTGGGTCCGCCCCGGCCGGCCGTCTTCACGCGCGTCGTGCTGCCCGACACCGCCAGCCGGATGGTTTCGCATCTGCTGCTGGTGCGCGTGCGGCCGGGCAGCGGCGCGGCCCTCGAAGAGCAGCTGGTGCGCACCGTGGCCCTCATCACCAAAACCTGGAGCACGAGCGTGATTTCGCTCACCGACAGCCGCGCCGCCGGCCTCGAAACCGCGCTGGCGCCCATCTGGGCCGTAGGGCTGGTGTGCGCGTTTTTGCTTCTGAATGTGGCGCTGGGCTTGTTCGGGGCCTTGTGGCAGGCCATCAGTCAGCGCCGGGCCGAGATTGGCTTGCGGCGGGCGGTGGGCGCGACGGGGCCGGGCATCAGCCGGCAGTTTGTGCTCGAAACCCTGGTGATAACGACGCTGGCGGTGGGGCCGGGGCTGCTGCTGGCCCTGCAGTTTCCGCTGCTGGGCGTGTTCGGGCTGCCCGCGCCGGTGTATGCGGTGGGCATGGTGCTGGCCCTGGGGCTGGTGTACCTGTTTGCCGTGCTGTGCGCGGTGCAGCCCAGCTGGCAGGCGGCCGGCGTGCTCCCGGCCGCCGCCCTGCGCGAAGAGTAGCCACCCCTTTCGCGGGCCGGTCCGCATTCCTTTGCCGGCTGCTGTAACGAATCGGGCCCGCCGTGGATACGCGGGCAACCCGCCGCGGCCCGCAGGCATCTGACTTATCAAAACCCGCTTTTCTCACTTGTTTCGCCACTTTTTTATGAAAAACCTCCTCGCCCTCGCCCTGTGGCTGCTGACCTGCGTGTCCGCCCTGGCCCAGACCGCCGGCCCCGAAGTCCGCACCGTGTCCGGCTTCACCGCCGTCGA
>CAXUEM010000004.1:4253-15440 GCA_964249885.1 uncultured Hymenobacter sp.
CACCCCCGAGCTGCTGACCCGCCTTAAAACCGAGGTGCGCGACGGCGTTCTAAAAATCAGCTTCGAGCGGGACAAAAGCGAGTTCTGGGGCCGCAAAGCCACCGTCCGCAACCTGCGGGTGAACGTAACCACGGCCGCGCCCCTGCGGGCGCTGAATGCCCACAGCGGGGCCCGCGCCATCGTGACGGGCCCTTACGCCGCCCAGGACCTACGGCTGGGCGTGTCGTCGGGCGCCACGCTGCGGGCGGCTTTCTCCGCTACTAACCTAGATGTCAGCGTGAGCAGCGGCGGCGTGGTCACCCTGAGCGGCAACAGCCAGCGCCTCAACGTGAAGGTGTCCAGCGGCGGCGTCTTCAAGGGCGACGAGCTGCAGGCTGCTACCTGCGACGCCTCGGCGTCGAGCGGCGGCAACGTGGCCGTCGCCGTGCAAAAGTCCCTCACCGCCGAGGCCTCCAGCGGTAGCGATGTGCGCTACCTGGGCACGCCCCAGGTTACGAAGCACACCAGCAGCGGCGGCAGCGTGCGCGGCAGCCGGTAATTTTGCTTTCTGTAGCGCCGCTGCCGCTGGTGGCGACGCTATTTTTTTGCCCGTCTTTTTGCTGCCCATGTTCCTCATCGTCGACGACGACCTTGCCGTTCGCACCTCCCTCAAGCTGTTGCTGAAGCAGGCGGGCTACCCCTGCCAGGCCGTGGCCACGCCCACCGAGGCCCTGACCCTGGTGCGCGAAACCCCGCCTGGCCTGCTGCTGATGGACATGAATTTCTCGCTCGCCACCACCGGCGGCGACGGCCTGGCCCTGCTGCGCGAGGTCAAGCAGCTGGCCCCGCAGGTGCCGGTTATTCTCATCACCGGCTGGGGCTCCATCGCGCTGGCTGTGGAGGGCATGAAGGCCGGCGCCGCCGAGTTCGTGACCAAGCCCTGGAACAACGAGGCGCTGCTGCAAACCATTGCCACGGTGCTGCGGCTGCGCGAGCAAGCGCCTGCTGGACCCGCCGATGAGGCCCAGCTCAGCCGCCGCCAGCTCGACCGGCAATTTGATTTCAGGAGCATTGTGGGGCAGGATGCGCGCCTGCTGCAGCTGCTGCGCCAGGCCGGCCAGGTGGCCGCTACCGACGCCTCGGTGCTGATAGAAGGCGAAAGCGGCACCGGCAAGGAGCTGATTGCCGAGGCCCTGCACCAGAATAGCCACCGCCGCCAGCAGCCCTTCGTGAAGGTGAACCTGGGCGGCATCTCGGCCTCGCTGTTTGAGAGCGAGATGTTCGGGCACCGCCGCGGCGCCTTCACCGACGCCAAAACCGACCGGCTGGGCCGTTTCGAGCTGGCCAACGGCGGCACCATCTTCCTCGATGAAATCGGCGAGCTGGACCTGAGCAGCCAGGTGAAGCTGCTGCGCGTGCTGCAGGACCGCACCTACGAGGTGCTCGGCGACAGCAAGCCACGCCGGCTCGATATTCGGGTTATCTGCGCCACCAACCGCAACCTGGCCGAGCTGGTGGCGCAGGGCCGCTTCCGCGAAGACCTGTTCTACCGCATCAACCTGATTACGGTGCGCCTGCCCGCCCTGCGCGAGCGGGCCGACGACATTCCGCTGCTCGTGCAGCATTTCGTGGCCCAGCTGCGCGCTACCTACCACCGCCCTGCCCTCAAGGTGGGCACCCGCGCTTTGCACTGGCTGCGCGAGCTGCCCCTGCCCGGCAACATCCGCGAGCTGAAAAACCTGGTCGAGCGCGCCGTGCTCGTCAGCGGCAAAGACGAGCTGGGGCCCGAGGATTTTCAGGCGCAGTTTCAGCCGGCGCCCGCGCGCGGGGCCGAGGCTGGTGCCCTGCCCGAGCCCGGCACCATGACCCTGGACGAAGTAGAAGCCCGGATGATACGCCAGGCCATGGAGCACTACGCCGGCAACGTGAGCCGCGTAGCTAAAGCCCTGGGCCTGAGCCGCGGCGCGCTGTACCGCCGCCTGGAGAAGTTTGCCATTCCGTTTGATGAGGCGGGTTGAGGGGTACGACAATTTAACAGAATGTCATGCAGAGCGCAGCGAACCGAAGGAAGACGTAAGCCAAGCATCTCGCTCGGGGTAGTAACTCCATCGGGCATTCATTTGGATTACTACCCCGAGCGAGATGCTTCGACTTCGCTCAGCATGACGTTCTTTTAGCCGTCGAACGTCCTCGCCGTATCTATGACCCTGCGCATTAAATTCCTGCTTTTCGTGGTCCTTATTCACGGCGTGCTCATCGTGCTGGCCGCGCAGGTGATGCGCACGAATGCGCTGCTCTTCATTCGCCTGGAGGTCCTGCTCCTGGGCAGCATAACGCTCACCGTGCAGCTGTACCAGGGGTTTGTGCGGCCGTTTCAACTCATTGCGGCGGGCACCGAGGCCATTCGGAGCAAGGACTTCTCGATGAAGTTTGTGCCCGTGGGGCAGCGCGAAATGGACCAGCTCATCGGCGTCTACAACCAGATGATAGACGAGCTGCGGCAGGAGCGAGTGAGCCAGCAGGAGAAAAGCGTACTGCTCGAACGCCTGATTCAGGCCTCGCCGGCCGGCATTCTGCTGCTCGATTTTGAGGGCCGGGTAGAGGCCGCCAACCCCGCCGCGGAGCGCTGCCTGCAGCAGCCGGGCCTGGGCCAGTTGCTCGGGCGCCGCCCCGCCGAGCTGCCCGGCGAATGGGGCCGGGCGCTGGGCTCGCTGCGCGAGGGGCAGCCGCAGGTGGTGCAGCTCTCGGGCATTCAGACCTACCGGGCGCACTGCTCGCACTTCCTGGACCGGGGCTTCACCCGCAACTTTATCGTGCTGGAGGAGCTGACCCAGGACCTGATTCGGCAGGAGAAGCAGGCCTACGAGAAGCTGATTCGGATGATGTCGCACGAAATCAACAACTCCATCGGCGCCATCAACTCCATTCTGCAGTCGTTCGGGCACTACGCCGGCCAGTTGCGCCCCGCCGACCAGCCCGACTTTCGGGAGGCGCTGGACGTGTCCATTACCCGCAACACGCACCTGGCCAACTTCATGGCCGGCTTTGCCAACCTCGTGCGGCTGCCGCCCCCGCACCGCCAGCCCACCGACATCCACGAGCTGCTGCGCGGCCTGCAGCGGCTGCTGCAGGTACCCGCTGCGCGCCGCCACATTGCCTGGCACTGGGAGCTGGCCCCGGCGCCGCTGCAGGCCGATGTGGATGTGCAGCAGCTGGAGCAGGCGCTGCTCAACATCCTCAAAAATGCGCTGGAGGCCATAAACGAGCATGGCAACCTCACGATTCGGACCACCCTGCAGCCGCCCATGCTCTACCTCGAGGACGACGGGCCCGGCATTTCGCCCGAGGTGCAGCGCAGCCTGTTCACGCCGTTTTTCAGCACCAAGCGCGACGGCCAGGGCATCGGCCTGACCCTGGTGCGGGACATTTTGCTGGCGCACGGCTTTGCGTTTCAGCTCGAAAGCCAGCCCGAGGCCCGGCGCACGGTGTTCAGCATCCGCCTGCAGGCCGGCTGAGTTTCAGGAAATAAGCCCCCAGCCCAGCGCCAGCCGAATCAGCGAAGCGGTGTTCTTGGCCTGGGTTTTCGTGATGATGTTCTGGCGGTGGGTTTCGACGGTGCGCTTGCTGGTGAAGAGCTTGTCGGCAATTTCCTGGTTAGTCAGGCCTTCGGCAATCAGGCGCAGCACTTCTAACTCCCGGCTGGTCAGCTCCAGGCCCGGGGGCAGCGCGGCCGGCGCGTCCTCCGCCGTGGCGGACGCCGCCGCGCCGCTGGTGAGCTTGTATAGCACGTTCAGCCCGATTTCACTGCACAAAAACCGCCGGCCCGCCATCACCGTCTCGATGGCAAACACAATCTCGGCGATGGCCGCATTCTTGAGTACGTAGCCAGCGGCGCCGGCGTCCAGCATCTGCAGCACGTAGTTTTCGTGCTCCAGCATGCTGAGCACCAGCACGCGCACCTCGGGGTAGCGCGTGCGCAGCTCCCGCATGGTGGCGTAGCCGTCGAGCACGGGCATGTTCATGTCTATGAGCACCACGTCGGCAGGCGTGGTGTCCAGCAGGGCCAGCAGCTCGACGCCGTTGCCGGCCTCCCCGACCACGCGCAGGTTGGGCTGCGTGGAAAGCAGGGCCCGCATGCCGTCGCGCAGAATGGCATGGTCGTCGGCCAGCAGCAGGTTGGTCATAAAGAATAAGATATAGAGAAGCCGGCCGGGCCGAGTTGGCCGGCAAATAAGCTTATAGCGGGCATACTATGCCCGCCCCGGAACAGCAGCGCGGCCACAGCCGCTACGCCGAGCGTTTCAGGCCCACAATGCCCACCAAAATTAACCCAATATAGAAAACGTGCGAAAGCGAAAAAGGCTCCCGCAGCACCAGCGTGTCCACGAGCTTGATGCCGACCAGGGCCATGCCCATCCAGATAGCAAAGGCCGTGGCGGCCGGAATGTGAGTCAGGGCTTTGGAAAAAAAGAATACGTTGCCCACGCCGAAGGCCACGTAGCCCACGGCCGGCAGCAGGGCCCACCACCCTGCTGGCTCGGTAAAAAGCCGCGCCCAGCCCAGCTCGCGCAGCCGGACCAGGCTGGCGTACTTAAGGCAGTAGTTCCAGCACACTTCCATCACGGAAGCCAGCAGCAGGAATATCCAGGCGGAATTGGGGGTGTTCAACGGGCGGCGGCTACGGGTTCGGCGGGTACTTCGGCGGGCGGCGAAGATACGGGCGCCGCCGCGCCGGCCGGGCCGGGCGCGGCCTTGTCGGGCCGGTGGTTGGGGTCGGCTACCAAGGAGATGGTGGGCGCGGCCGGCACGTCCCAGCCTTTCCAGCTTTCCAGCAGGGGCACCCGCTGGCTCAGCCAGTGCAGCACAGCGGGCCGGGCGGCGGCGTAGCGCCGGAACAGGGGCTTTTCGAGCAGCTGCTTCTCATCGAGCCGGCGGACCGAAAACACGTGCTGCAGGAAGTAGTCCTTGGGGAAATCGTAGTACAGGCCCCACTTCTCGGGCTTGCGGTCGGCGGGCTTGTATGCGGTGCCGAACAGCCAGTCCCAGAAGGCGAATTTGGTCGAGAAGTTGGCGTAGTACACTTCCTCGTGGTCGGCGTGATGCCAGAGGTGCATCTCGGGCCCATTGATGACGTACTGCAACTTGCCCGATTTCACGTCAATATTGGCGTGAATGTACATGCCCCACACGGCGTCAATCAGCGCCTTGATGGGCACCACGATGGGGTTGGCGCCGAGCAGGATGATGGGCGCAAACTCAATGGTCTGGTTTATCAAAATCTCGACCGCATGGGAGCGGGAGCCGGCCAGCCAGTCCACCTGCTTGCCCGAGTGGTGCGCCTCGTGGGTGCGCCAGAGCAGCTTGCTGTTGTGCTGAAAGCGGTGAAACCAGTAGATGTAGAAGTCGTGGGTGATGACGAAAAACGCCACCTGCGCCCCCACCGACCAGTCCGAGAGAAACGAGTTGTGCAGCCAGCCAAACCGCGCGTCCAGCGGCTGAATGATGAAGTCGAAAATCAGAATCTTCAGCAAAAAGCTCTGGAACAGCGTGTACCAAATCAAATCTACCCACAGCCCTTCCCGGAAAAACGGCAGGCCCTTGCGGTAGGGCATCCGGCGCTCCAGCACCAGCAGCACGGCCACCGCCGCCAGCAGCATGGGCGTGGTAATGAGCGTGGTGCGCCCCACCGCGTCGAGGCTCTGGTAGTAGGTGCTTATAGCTTCCAGCATAGCAAAACGGGTTCGGGATGACGCTGCCCAAACCCTGTGTTGCGAGAGAATGTTCGCCCCGGCAAGTTCGGACAGCTGGCTTTAAGCAAAGGTAAGCCGGCCAAAATGCAAGCGCCGCTGAAAAGCAGAACGTCATGCTGAGCTTGCCGAAACATCTCTACCGCTCACTAACCTAACCGAAACAACGATTCAATTAGCATGCGGTAAAGATGCTTCGACCAGCTCAGCATGACGTTCTGCTTTCTGCTCGTCCTTTAACCCCCTGCTGGCTACTTGGCCGTCACCTCGCGGCGCAGGCGGCGTAGGGGCTCCCGCTCGCTCTCGTACACCACTTTCACGCCGTCGCCGAGGGCCAGCTCGGTGTCGCGGATGTCGCGTACGAGCTTCATCATGCCGCCGGGCTCGACGCTGGCGGCGTGGTCGGAGCCCCACATAGCGCGGTCGAGGGTGAAGTGGCGCTCCACGAAGGTGGCGCCCAGGGCCACGGCCGTCACCGTGGGGGCGAGGCCGGTTTCGTGGCCGGAGTAGCCAATCGGAATGTTCGGAAACTGCTGCATGAGGGTCGGAATCATGCGCAGGTTCAGCTCCTGCGGCGGGCAGGGGTAGGCCGAAGTCGAGTGCGCAATCATCAGGTTATCAAGGCCGACGTATTTCACGGCATCCTCAATTTCCTTGTTCGTGCTCATGCCGGTGCTCAGCATGAGCGGGCGGCCGGTGGCGCGCACGCGGTCCAGCAGGGGCTTGTCGGTGAGCGAGGCCGAGGCCATCTTGTACATCACCGGGTTGAACTGCTCCATAAAATCCACCGAGGGCTCGTCCCAGCACGAGGCAAACCAGTCGATGCCCTTGGCCTTGCAGTAGTCGTCAATCAGGGTGTATTCTTCCAGCCCGAACTCGGTTTTGCGCTTGTAGTCGATGTAGCTCATCGTGCCCCAGGGCGTTTCGCGCTGCTTTTCCCACTGGTCTTTGGGCACGCACAACTCGGGCGTGCGCTTCTGAAACTTCACGGCGTCGCAGCCCGCCGCCACGGCGGCGTCAATCAGCTGCCGGGCAATGTCGACGGAGCCGTTGTGGTTGATGCCAATTTCAGCGATGATGTACGTCGGCTGGCCGGGCCCAATGGCGCGGTTTTTCTTGATTTGAACGAGGCTCATGTTTGAGGTGATGAGGTAATGAAGTGATGAGGTGATGAGGGAAAAGTTTTGGTAGGAGGTGAAGGAGCGAAGAGTAGGCGGCTTTTACCTAACAACTTCATTACCCCATCACTTCATTGCCTCATCACTCTTGGAAGAAATTATCAGTTCGGCCAGCTCCCGAAACGCGCCCTGCCCGCCCAAGGCCGCGCACTGATAATCAGCCACGGCGCGGGCAAACGAGGTGGCATCGCCGGGGCAGGCCGACAAGCCCACGAGCTGCAGCACCGCCACGTCGTTAGTGTCGTCACCGATGAAGGCCACTTCCTCGGCTTGCAGCGCATTTTCGGCCAGAATCTCTGCCAGTCTGGCCGGCTTGTCCTTGATGCCCAGATGCAGCTCGGTGATGCGCAGCTTCTCGGCGCGCCGGGCCACCGAGGGCGACAGCTCGCCGGTCACGATGCCGGTTTCCACGCCCACCTGCCGCAGCCGCTCCACGCCCATGCCGTCGCGGATGTTGAAGCGCTTGAGCACCTCGCCCGTCTCGCCGTAGTACACGCCGCCGTCGGTGAGCACGCCGTCCACGTCAGTGAGCAGGAGCTTGATGCGGGCGGCTTTGGCGTAGAGGTCAGCGAGCTTCATAAGGAAGAAAAAGGCGGCGCAATAAGCCTGCAAGTTGGGGCTTATTCGGAAAAGACGCGCCCGGCTCTGAATTATTGTATTGTTAAATAGCCGTCCAGCCGCCATCCACCACCAGGTTAGCCCCGGTCATGTAGGCCGAGGCTTCCGAGGCTAGAAACACGATGGCGCCCTGGTAGTCAGTGGGTTGGGCCATGCGGCCTAGCGGCGTTTTGGCGCTGTACTGCTTCACGAAGAACTCGTCCTGCGAATTCTCGACGCCGCCCGGCGAGAGCGTATTCACCCGCACCCCCTGCTGGCCCCAGTAAGCGGCCAGGTAGCGGGTGAAATTTACCACCGCGCCCTTGGTCATGGGGTAGGAGGGCGACTTATAAAAGGTCTGCACCCCCTGCTGGTTGCGGTAAATGCTCTGGTCGGGCCCCACGATGCCGTAGGTGCTGGCCACGTTGATAATAGAGCCGTGCCCTTGCTCAGCCATAGGCGTGCCGAACACCTGCGCGGCCAGAAACACGCCCGTCACGTTCACCTCCAGTACCTGCTGAAAGGTGCTGAGCGGAAAGTTCTCGAACTTGCTCAGCTCCGCGGCCAGGGCCGGGTTCTCGAACATGTCGTTGATGGCGGCATTATTCACCAGCACGTCGAGGTGGCCGAAGCGGGCCAGAATTTGGTCGCGGGCAGCAGTGAGCGAGTCCGGGCTGGTCACGTCTACGGCCAGGGCTAGGTGCTTTTCGGCGCCGCCGGGCAGCTCGGCAGCCAGCTTTTCGCAGGCGGCCAGGTCACGGTCAGCCAGCACCACGTTGGCGCCGGCCTGGGCCAGCGCCTCGCAGTGCCGCCGCCCGATGAGACCGTGCGCGCCGGTGACGATGGCGGTTTTATTGGTGAGGTCGAAGAGGGTCACTTAATCAGTTCTTTAATGAAGATGTATTCCTGTTCCGGTAGCTGCATTCTTTCCGCCGCTGCTTTCAGTAACTCATAGAAAGCATTATCCACGAAAATGTCATGCTCATAAAGCTGAGTAGCAATATGATGAAGGGCACATCCGGGCTCGTTATATTCTACGAATTCCTGCGCAATGCTAACATCACTTTCAGGAAGGCCAAAAATCTTCGCGTTTGCTATCAAGTCGCTCAGCATCCGCTTCCGCTTCAGCTTCTGCGGCGCGGGACTCTGGTCGGATTCGGCCCAGCGGGCGTAGTCGCTCATTACTTCGCCTTAGCCGGCGCCGCATTCGTCACCTTGCGGAATACGGCCTCTACCGGCTCGCCTAGCAGGCGGGCGGCCGCGTCGCCGGCTTCAATGGCTTCCTTGAGCAGCGGCAGCACCTCGGCGTACATGGCCAGGGTGTGCTTTACATCGGCATCGGAGTGCGAGAAGCACATGTTGTGGAAGCCACCCCACAGAATGCCGCGCTTGAACAGCTCCTGCTGCACGAAGGCCTTCACTTCCAGCGGGTTGCCAGCGCTGGGGTCGAAGGTGACGATGGTGCGGCAGTCGTAGCCGTAGCACTTGGTGTATTGGGTCAGACCCAGACCGGCGGCAATTTCGTTGTAGCCGTCCTTGAGCTTTTTACCCTGCTCGGCCAGGCGGGCGGGCACGTTCTGCTCGCGCATCTCGCTGATGGTGGCCACGGCGGCGGCCATGCTCAGGGCCTCACCGCCGAAGGTGGTGAAGAAGAACACGTCCTGCTCAAACAGTTGCATCACGTCTTTGCGGCCGGTGAGCAGGGCAATGGGCATGCCGTTGGCGAAGGCCTTGGAATACACCGCCAAATCGGGCTTGATGCCGAAAAACTCCTGCGCGCCGCCCACGGCAATGCGGAAACCGGTCCACATCTCGTCAAAAATCAGCAGGGTGCCATTCTCTTCGCACAGCCGGGCCACTTCGTGCAGGAAGTTGTCTTTGGGCGCGTCGAAGATGAAGGGCTCCAGAATCAGGCAGGCCACATCCTCGTCCAGCAGGGCCTTTACCGAATCCAGGTTGTTGTACTCGAAGGCGGCCGTCAACTCCTTTATTTCCTGCGGGATGCCCTTGTCGCGGCTGGTGGTGCCGATGTACCAATCGTGCCAGCCGTGGTAGCCGCAGCACAGCACCTTGCTGCGCCCGGTGAAGGCGCGGGCCACCCGCACGGCGGCCGAGCACACGTCGGCGCCGGTTTTGCTGATGCGGATGCTCTCGGCGTTGGGGATAACCTCGTGGATAAGCTCAGCCAGCTCTACTTCCAGCTCGTGCATCATCGAAAACGTGATGCCGTCGGCCAGCTGCGCCCGGATGGCCTCGTCTATCTTGTCATAGGCGTAGCCCAGCGAGATAGGGCCGATACCCATCTGGTAGTCAATGTATTCGTTGCCGTCCACGTCCCAGATATGGGCGCCCTTGCCGCGCTTCACATACTTCGGGCTCACGCCCTTGGTGTACTGGCCGGGGCCTTTGGCCAAAGTTTGGGTGACGGGGTGCATAATCTGCACCGCACGGGCGTACAAGGCATCCGACTGGGAGATGTCGGGGTATTTTTGATTGGAGGCGATGGTATTGGGCATATGGGCGTGTATTTAAAAGACGGTCATGCTGAGCAAAGCGAAGCATCTCGCTTGCGGCACTAACTCAATCGTTGTTCAGACATCTGTATTACTGCCGCAAGCGAGATGCTTCGCTTTGCTCAGCATGACGGTCTAAAACGACTTCCTGAAGATCATTCCGCAAACTGATTCTCAATCACCTTCGGCCCGGCCGCAATGCCCTCGCCGCCTTCGCCCAGCGCGGCAGCAATGCGCCGCGCGATGTGCTGGCCGGTGAAACCCTCGTACTCCAGCACCTCGCTGAGGCGGCCGGGGCGGTACCACTTTTCTTCCAGCGCCAGGGGCAGTACGCGGGCGGTAAGCTGGTTGCGCAGCAGCACCTCGGCCAGAATGGAGTACAGCCCGCCGGTGAGGAAATGGTCTTCTACAGTTACCAATAGCGACCCCCTGCTGGCCACGGCCAGCAGGGCCTGCTCGTCGATGGGCTTGAGGCTGCGCAGGTTAATCAGGCCCACCGACTTGCCCTGGGCTTCCAGCATCTCGCGGGCCACTAGGGTTTGTTCGAACAGCATCCCGTAAGTCAGAATGGTTACGTCGTCGCCCTCGGCCACGACTTCGGCCTTGCCGATTTCAAACGGCTCGTGCTGGTAGGTGCCGGGCCGGGTGTTCACGCGCAGGTAGGCGGGCTGGGGCGAGGCCCAGATGGCGGGCAGCATGGCCAGCATGTCGGCCTCGTCGGCCGGGGCGAAGACGGTCATGTTGGGGATGCCGCGCATCACGCTCACGTCCTCGATGGCCTGGTGGGTAGGGCCGTTGCCATCCGACAAAAAGCCGGGCACAAAGGCGCTGATTTTCACCGGCAAACCCGGGATGCCCAAGTCGGTGCGGATGAACTCGAAGGCCCGCAAGGTCAGAAACGTGGCCAGCGCGTGCACCACCGGCACACGCCCGCGCAAAGCCAGGCCGGCGGCGGCGCCAATCATGGTTTGCTCGGTGATGCCCGTGTCGATGAAGCGCGGGCCCAGCACCGGCGGCAGGTTGCGGATGAGGGCCCGGTTTTCGGCCGTTATGACCACCAGGCGCTCATCGGCTAGGGCGGTTTGTTTAATTAATTCTTCGTAGTTCATAATAGAACGTCATGCAGAGCGCCCCCCAACCAAACGCGGGGCGCCGGTAATAAAAAGTTGGGGC
>CAXUEM010000004.1:15450-16413 GCA_964249885.1 uncultured Hymenobacter sp.
AGCATCTCGCGTGCAGCAGTAATTCAATCGTGGAGACGACCGCAAGCGAGATGCTTCGCTGCGCTCTGCATGACGTTCTGATTACCTCACTGTCAGCGTCTCGCTCGTCAGCTCCGTGGCTACTTGGCTATGCAGCTCTTTCAGCAGCTCCTCAACTTCCTCGGCCGAGAAGTTGCAGAACCACCGGTCGGCGCGGGCCTCGATGCTGGGCAGGCCGCGGCCGCGCACCGTGTCGCAGATGATAACGCTGGGCTTCGTGTCGGAGAAGGGCAGGGCGGCGAAAGCGGCTTCCAGTTGCTCGAAGTCGTGGCCGTCGATGCGCTTCACCACGGCGCCGAAGGCCTCGAACTTAGGCGCCAGCGGCTCCAGGGGCAGCAGGTCTTCGGTAGCCACGTTGGCCTGAAACTGATTGCGGTCCACGACCAAAGTCAGGTTGTTGACTTTCAGCGACGAGGCTACCAGCAGGGCCTCCCAGCAGGTGCCCTCGTTCAGCTCGCCGTCGCCGGTGATGCAGATGATTTTCTGGGTCTGGCCGCGCAGCTTGGCATCCATAGCTACGCCCAGGGCCACACTGGGCAGGTGGCCCAAGGAGCCGGAGTGAAACTCGACGCCGGGCACATTGCGGTTGGGGTGCCAGTAGATGTGGTCCTGGGTGCTGAGGTGGTTGGCCAGCCGTTCTTTGGGCATGAAGCCCAGCTCGGCGAAGGTGCCGTAGAGGGCGGGCACGTCGTGGCCCTTGCTGAGGAAAAGGTAGTCGCGCGCGGGGTCCGTGAGGTTGCCCGGATGCACGTTCAGAAAGTCGGCGTAGAGGTATACGAGCAAATCGGCGCAGCTCAGGGAGGCGCCGGTGAAGCAGCCGCCGTCGGTGCTCAGGCGAATGATGTGCTCGCGCACGCGCAGGGCCAGCTGTTCGAGTTCTTGTTTTTTATCGGTCGTCATGCGAATGGTCGGTCGGGCGTAGGG